>CAZBKS010000083.1:0-7951 GCA_964492475.1 uncultured Syntrophomonas sp.
CACCAGAGTTTCAGTATTAGCATGCCGGGGACTACCAGAAATGCCCAAGACCTTGATCCTTTTCACATTATCCCTCCCCACTCCTTCTTTAATAATAGATTATTTCTCGACCCGCAGCCCAAGTCCTCCCCAAAAAACGGGGGCAGGTCCCTTTTCCCTGTCCCAAATTAATCCAGGAATTATATTGTATTCAGAGCAAATAATAATATATGCTGGGCGGGCAATCGAACCAACGCTAGAAGAACCGGGAAAAGAATGTTCTTTATTGCTCAGCAGAATCAAAAATATGAAACTGGGAGGTACTAAAATTAAGCCTTATGTTTCTGCCCTTCCCGGAAGGAAATTTATTGTTTATTGAGGTGTTAAGATTTGGATATAAAAAGCAAGCTGCTTAATAAAAAACAAGAATTAGAACAGGTTATCGCCCGCAGAAAAGATGATTTGATGATACCGGTGACGGAATCCACTGATGAATTATCCATGTATGACCAGCATCCTGCCGACGTTGCCAGCGACTTATATGAGCGGGAAAAAGATGCCGGGCTGCTGGAAATGATGGAACTGGAATTGCAGAAGACCAACGATGCCCTGAACCGTTATGAAAACGGGCAATATGGTATTTGCTCCATTTGCGGTGGACCTATCGAAGCCAAAAGACTGGAAAGGCTGCTTAATACCACCCTCTGCATACAATGTGCCCAAAAAACCCGGGACAACTTCACCCGGCCCGCGGAAGAAGATATCACCTTTGCCGGAGCCATGTCTGACCGGGGAGAAACCTTGCAAATCGCGGGCTACGACTTTTATGATTCAGACAATTAGCACAACAAGGGGGGCCAACAAGGGGACGTTCTGTTTGTAGGCCTTCTTTTTCTTAGGGCCTACAAACAGAACGTCCCCTTGTTGTTTAGTCGGTGTATGCTATTTTAATGTTGGCCTTGTATTCAATGATCCTGTTATCCTGGCAGTCAGCGGTCCAGTTATATACCTCGACTCCGGTGATATTATCCAGAGATTTCGAAGCTTCGGTTACTGCATTTTCAATGGCATGCTGCCAGCTTTTCTTTGATTCACCTACAAACTCAGCTACTTTAACCTGCACCATAATACCTCCTTTATTCTATTAATAGTACTAGTGTGCGTTTAGAAAACGGCTTTTATGCCTGAGATCAAGTTAACTATAATTATCCAACTGCTTATCAAGCTAATGATTCATGCATCATTTAAAATTTTATCACCGTCTTTTATGTCTGGGCTCCGGCAATCACTACGCCGGCATGGATTTTATCAAACCTTAACTTCTGCCCACAAAAAGGTCCGTATTCCAATAATATTAAAACTATCCATTGCCATAATAATTATGGTAATATATGGTCATGTGCTTTGCTATTATTTTTTAGGGAGGGGTAACTCGGTGCGAAAATTGCTTTCGGTAATTATTTCCCTCATCATTTGCCTGACCATATTAATACCAACTAGAGCAGCAGCTCAATCACCCGGTATATGTCTCGATGGGCCAATCCATTCTGCGGCTGCTGTAGCACTTGCTAATGTCCCCGCAGTTGACAATTTACCTTCTCCCCCGACAGCCCGGCAGCTGCCTGAAAAGCTCACTCTGCATGGTGATACCAGGATAGACAATTACAACTGGCTTAGAGACGAAAATAATCCCCAAGTTAAAGAATATCTGGAAGCAGAAAATAAATATACCCAAGCCATAATGCAGGAGTCACAGCTGCTGCAGGAAAATATTTATGCTGAAATGCTTCAGTATCTGCAGGAATCATCTGTTTCCCCTCCAATCAAGATAGGTGACTATCTTTATTATACCCGACTGGAAGGTGGACTGGATTATCCCCTTGTTTGTCGTAAAAAAGACCATCCCCAAGCTGCAGAGGAGATGCTCCTCAACCTTAATTTAATTGCCAAAGACCATCCCTATCTTCAGATGGGAAGTATGGGTATCAGCCGGGATCAGTCCAAACTCGCGTATACCCTGGATACCAGCGGAGATGAAACTTACACCCTGTATATTAAAGATCTTGACACCGGGAAAACACTTCCCGATAAGATTACCGGTACCGATGCGGCCATATACTGGTCTGATGACGGCCAGACTCTGTTTTATACCCGCTTGGACAAGGATGGTCGGCCCTACCAGGTGTACGGCCACCATCCGGGGTACAATTCGTCCCGGGATCGTCTAATCTATCACGAAAAAGATGAAGACTTCTGCATTACAACAGAGATCAGCAATGACAGTAAATATTTACTAATTAACTGCAGCAGCATCTATAGTTCAGAGGTGCTTTACCTGAGTAGCGATTTACAGAGCCAGCCCCGGGTTATAGTCCCACGCCAATCCGGAATCTTCTACAGCGCGCAGCATCTGGATGATTCGTTTATTCTCCTGACCAACCACCATGCTCCTAACGGGAAACTGGTAAAGGCTCCCGAAGCTAACCCCGAACTCAGTAACTGGAAGGATATTCTTCCTCACCGGGAGGATGTCATAATTGAAGACTTCCTGGTCTGTCAGGACTATTTAATCGTTCAGGAACTGCGCAACGGTATACAAAAAGTCAGAATAAGCAATTGGACTACAGGAGATACTCATTATGTAAATTTTCCAGAATCTATGTATAACATCACCCTGGGCAGCGGCAGCTGGTTTTATGAAAACTCGTTTTGCTACTATTTCAGCTCCTTTAAAACCCCGAACTCAATCTACTATTACGATATAGAAGGCCGCTATTCTCTGCTGATAGATAAGTTGATATTAAATGGATATGATTCGTCCAGGTATAATTGTGAACGCCTTTATGCTACTGCCGGAGACGGTTCGGCCATCCCCATTTCTCTCCTGTACAAAAAGGACCTGGTGCTGGACGGTTCCAATCCACTGCTCCTGGAAGGATATGGAGCTTACGGCATCAGCCTGCCGACCCAGTTTGATCCCACCCTGATCCCTTTATTGGATCGCGGGCTGATCTACGCCATAGCTCATGTTCGGGGCGGCGGGGAGAAAGGATTGGACTGGTATATGGATGGCACCCTACTGAAAAAAAAGAACAGCTTTACTGATTTTATATCCTGCGCCGAATTTCTCATAGAAAAAAACTATACCCGTTCAGATAAGCTGGCTATCATAGGGAGCAGTGCAGGCGGTTTGTTGGTGGGATCGGTTGTCAACATGAGACCGGATTTATGTAAGGTTGCTGTAGCCCGGGTTCCGTTCGTGGATGCTTTAACCTCCCTATACGATAAATCTCAGCCCTTCCTGTCCTTCCAGCAAAGCGAATGGGGTGATCCGAATTATAAAAACTATTACGATTACATAAAAAGCTATTCTCCTTACGACAATGTTGTCAGCCAGTCTTATCCCCATATGCTCATTACGGCGGGAATCAACGATCCCCGAGTCCCCTACTGGGAACCGGCTAAATGGACCGCCAAGCTGAGGGAATATAAAACTGACCAGAATATACTCCTTCTCAATACCGACATGTCCAGCGGACACTTCGGTTCGCCCGGGAGGTATGAAGGATTGAAAGATACCGCTTTTATTTATGCCTTTATCATTAAATATCTTAACCTGGAATGATTTTATTTGAATGGGAATATTCAGCAGCCCGGAAACCCGTATATACTCCTGTTCAGGTAAAATGAATTGCCATTTAAAGATATATAAATGGTTTTCTTGAAACTGATTTATACGATAATGGTGGAGTTTTGGTTAATGGCATTCAAAATTTTAACTCATTAACTCACCTCGAGAGGAGATATGTTTATGAAAAAATTATTTATTTCCCTTATTATTGGCGCCCTTTGTCTGGGTATGGCACTTCCAGTCTCAGCAGCCCCAACGGTGCTGGTGGATGGCATTCAACTATCCTTTGATGTCCCCCCGTTAATTGAAGATGGCCGAACCCTGGTCCCTCTGCGGGCTATTTTCGAAGCTCTGGGAGCGGAAGTGCTCTGGGATGGTAAGACTCAGACCGTAACTGCTCTGGCCGGTGCAACTCAGATCGAGCTGACCATAGGTCACTCTACAGCTCATATTAATAACCAGCCTCACGCGATCGATGTACCAGCCACGATCATAAATGGTCGCACCCTGGTACCCCTTCGCTTCGTCAGTGAAGCCCTGGGGGCAAAAGTAAAATGGGATGGAAGCACCCAGACCATCAGTATTGCTACTCCAAATGCCGGGGGCGATATCGTTTATGACCCCTTCATCTTCAGAAACACCACCTGGGGTGCCAGCGTGGCGCAAGTAAAAGCCTCGGAAGGAAACCGCCCTTTTATCGGGTTGGAAGATAACGAATCATATAGGCTTTCCTACGAAAATATACAGGTGGACAAATACAACTGTTCACTCACCTATTTCTTTTCAGACGATTGCTTATTTGAAGCTGATTATTATCCAGATACCAGCGGCCTTAATAAAGATAATTTGTTGGATTATTACTATGAATTGGAGCAGCTGATAAGCCTTAAATATGGTCCGGCTTCTTTTGAGCCGCTTTGGTATGATGAGCAGTATATCGATGATGTACATAAATGGGGATACGCTGTACTTAAAGGCCACCTGGACCTGGAAAGTTATTGGGAGTACGGTGATACATTAATTATGTTGTCTATATGGCAGTACGAAGATGAACTCTTATGCATGATAGGCTATGGCAACGAGGAATTTATGAAAAACCAGTAAGGGGGCTCACGTGGGTGTCTGGCACTAACTTACTATCTTAAGTAAGACAAGGTCAGGCAGCTGCCAGTATCTATACGGTGAATTACTTTTCCATAAATTACTTCCTTACTTTATTTTTTAACCAGTCTGGTATAAATAAATTAAGAATCGTGGGGCTGATCTACCCCGACAACGATTCCAGCAAAAATTCAATTAAGCTGCAAGAGCCGCTGCCTGCCATCAGGTATGCGGCTCTATCTCGTTATGAGGGCCAAAACAAATACTATGAGAACCATGAACATCATAGCTTCATAGGTATTCACCCGCTCCCACCCACTCTTGCTGGACGCAATCGGGGAACCCCACGATATTGTATACATCCAAATCCTTAATAGAAATCCTGTTTTCTATGTTCTATTTTATGTTGTCTTTTTGAACCTTTCCCACTTTCATCCTGGCGCCAGACCGGATTTTATTTCTCATTAGCTAGAGGCAAAACCGGGTTGTCATGGTTTTGCCCCACTAAACCCTTGATCATTTTTTCCAGGTCAATACCGGATACATTTTTTAACATCTCGGGAGCAGTTGCCATTAGAGAAGTGACATAATTGCTTACCCGGGCAGCCCCTTCTCCATTACCAGTATCAACCACGGTGAGCTTGTCAATCGATCGCAGTGGTTCGGCAATATTAGCAGCCATTTCCGGCAGCATTTTGACTATTATGTCCAGTACCGCAGCCTGGCCGAACTTCTCAAATGCCTCGGCCAATTTTTCCTTCGCTTCCGCCTCGGCCAGGCCCCGCAACCGTATTACCTCCGCTTCGGCCGTACCTTTGGCCCGTTCGGCATCAGCTATGGCCATACCCTCCAGCCTTTTCTGTTCCGCATTGGCCCGCGCTTCTGCTTCAATTTTATATTGAATAGCATCCGCTTCTCTAAACCGCTTGGCTTTATCTGCCTCGGCCGCCTGCTCCACTGCATAACGGTCGGCATCCGCCTTTTTCATAACCTCAGCATCATACTGCTTCTGACGGCGGTGAATTTCTTTATCCTGCAGGTCTATTTCACGGTCTTTGCGAACCAGCTCAATCTTCATTTCTTCTTGTATTACATTTTGTTTGGAACGAGCCTGCTGAATATTGTAAGCCTGGTCAGCTTCGGCTTTGGCAGTATCCTGTTCCTTTTTGAATTCTGCCACTTTCAGCTGTTTATCCTTTTCCGCCCCCGCTATATTCGTATCCCGCAGCAGTTCTGCTTTTTGTCCTTCTTCATCAGCCAGCGCTTTTTTGATCCGGGCATCCCGCACCGCTTCTGCTTCCGCAATCTCCGCATCCCTTTTAACCGCAGCAATCCTGGGTTTACCCAGCGCATCCAGATATCCGTGTTTGTCCTTAACATCTTTAATAGTAAATGAAACAATCTGCAAGCCCATTTTTTTCAAATCCTTGGCAGCCACTCCCTGCACTTCCTGGGCAAATTTATCCCGGTTGCGGTACACTTCTTCTACGGTCATGGTCCCTAAAATAGCTCTCAAATGTCCTTCCAATACTTCCTGGGCTTCCAGCTGCAGCGCTTCCTTGGGTTTACCCAGGAATTGTTCAGCTGCAGTAGCTATGTCCTCTACGGAACTCCCGATTTTTATTATTGCCACCCCATCAGCAAGTACCGGCACCCCCTGTTCGGTATAAACCTCGGGAGTAGAGACATCCAGTTTCAGGGATAGTAATGAAACAAACTCGGCCTGCTGAAAAACCGGCAGAATAAAGGCTCCCCCTCCCCGGATTATCTTGACCTTGCGTCCTGATTCATCACTGAAAACATACCTGCTGCCCAGGAAAGACCCGGTAACCAGCATGGCTTCATCCGGACCCACCGTATTATACCGCGCCCAGAAGGTCAGGCCCAGAACAATAATAACAACGATGATAATAATAGGTATACCAATATATCCCGGCATTTATTTTATCCTCCTCTTCATTCTTCATAAGGGAAAACATACAAAACATGATCCTTAACCTCTGCCACTACAACTCTGGTCCCCACGGCAAGCCCTTCTTCATCCAGGCTGGCCGCAATCTGATTGGTGTTGCCTGCACCGATGCGTATCAGTATTTCACCACAGCCATTCCCTGGTATGGGTGTTACTACTTCCCCGATCTTTCCCACCAGATCCTGAACAGAAAATCCCGTGGAATTTTCGCTGTTTTTCATCGGCCTGACATAAGCAAAATAGACCAGTATCGATACCAGCATGGCACTCAATAACGAAAGCACTACCACCCTGAGCGGAGCCATGGCAGTATACTGGCTTAAAATTATTCCGCTCCCACCAAAAACGGTGATAGCGCCCACAATAACCATAGGGTGAATAAAATCCACTCCATCAACAGAAACAGCATCGAAAAGGCCGTCAAAAATATCACCCAGTAAATCTCCGAAAATTAGAGATATTACGGCAAAAATAATACCTCCCGCCAAACAACCCCAATATAGATCAATCATATAAGCGCTCCCCCCGCGAATAGGTATTCATGAATTTACTGAGCATGACCGGGGCGGTTATATAAGGAACCATCACCCTAAATTTCAGGGATTCAACCCGATCATCACACATCATCACCGGCTATCCTTTCTTTTAGTACAGCCAGTTCCTTCTCAATACTATCGTCACCCAGTGCGGAAAGTTCTTCGTCCAAGCTCCTTTCGACTCCACCCAGCTCTTCCATTACCTGAACCTCAGCTTCCATCTGCCGGACCTTGTTTTCCATCAGATCAAAACTGCTCCGGGCCGTGTTTTTACCCAGACCCTCTTGCATGCGCTGAATTCCCTGCCGGGCTTTAGCCGCCTGGGTCCGGGCTAAAAGGGCATCCCTTTTGCTCAGCAATACATCATATTCCTGTTTCATTTGGCGAAGCTGAGATTTCAACGTTTCTCCGGTAGCATAACTATTCTCATAAAAGCTTTTGTATTCCTCGGCCCTGGCCTCTTGCCACTTTTTATCCTGCAAAGCTTTCCTGGCTAAATCCTCTCTGTTCTTCTGAAGTGCTTCCATGGCCTGAGCTTCTCTTTTTTCAACCATAGCGGCAGCTTCTTCATACTGTGATTGTAACTTGCGGACTGCAGCCAATTGTTTGGCCACAGCACTTTCAGCATCGGCAATATCATCCTCCATGTCTCTCAAGTACTGATTCGATAATTTTATCGGATCCTCAGCTTTATCCAGTAAAGCATTCAAATTAGCGCGGATATTATCGTTT
>CAZBKS010000084.1:0-7906 GCA_964492475.1 uncultured Syntrophomonas sp.
TATGCACAGGGGATTCTTTGTCTAAATACTGTCCAAATTCAGGCATAGCGGTGTGCTTTCCGGAATTTACAATCCCTGTCATTGCCGTTATTGCTTTGCAATAATGTGTGAATCTCGTTTGCAGCTTGGTCGATGGTCAATATACCTTTTTCAATATTATAATACGGCTTCAACCGCGTCATAAGTTCAACAATAATTGGCGGTGCCAGACCTTGAGCTTTTAGCTGCTCCGAGTTCATTAGTACATCTCCGGCAGCTCCATCGGCCATAATTTGACCGCTGCCCATTAATAGCACTCTGTCTGCCCTCAGCGCTTCTTCCATGTTATGAGTAATATGAATGATAGATATCCCCTGAGTCTTCAGTTGGTCCAAAATAGCCAGCACTTTCTCCTTGCCGACCGGGTCAAGGGAAGAGGTGGCTTCATCCAACACTACGTATCCAGGTTCCATGGCTAATAGACCAGCCAGTGCCAGGAGTTGTTTTTCCCCTCCGGACAGGGTAAAAGGAACCCGTTTCTCAAATCCGCCGAGGCCGACTGTTTCCAGAGCATGTTTTACCCTTCGACGAACTTCAGAGCTGGGCAGTTTAAGGTTGCCCGGGCCAAAGGCAACGTCTTCTTCCACACTCATGCCCACTATTTGGTTATCAGGATTCTGAAAAACCATACCCACCCTGCGCCTTATTTCAACATGGTTCTTTGATTCCTTGCTGTTCAGGCCATCAATT
Organism: uncultured Syntrophomonas sp.; assembly: GCA_964492475.1. GTDB lineage: Bacteria > Bacillota > Syntrophomonadia > Syntrophomonadales > Syntrophomonadaceae > JAAYJK01. Next base: position 730 of record CAZBKS010000084.1, read on the forward strand.
TCAACATCTCCCCTGCTTGGGAGCAGCAGGGCGTTAAGGTGACGAATAAGGGTTGTTTTGCCGCTGCCATTCGCTCCTATAAGCACAATGTATTCCCCTTCTCCTATGGTCAGGTTAATATCAAGAAGGGCCGGCGGTAAATCGGCTTGATAGGCGTAACTCAGGTTTTTAATCTTAATCATAATTATCTCCTAAGCAAGAACGGTACTTTTTCCCTAATTTTCGAGGACAGGACAGCTGCAGCCAGCAGTTTCAATAATTCAGGCAGAATAAACGGTACAACACCGACCAGTATGGCTTTTAAAGGTGAAAAGTGAGCGATAATTGAAAGTTGAAAGGTACCGACAACATAAATAACCAGGTCACCTGCCAATATAGCCATGGCTGTCCATAGTATAGCTGCGTCTCTCCGGGCTTCAACGATTTTTCCAATCACGTAAGCTCCGGCGATGAAACCGATTAGATAGCCTCCGGTTGGGCCGAAGAGTACTCCCAAGCCTGCCTTGCCACCGGCAAAAACAGGCAGACCGATGCAGCCCAGAATTACATATACCACCTGACTTAAAGCTCCGGCCCTCCCGCCCAACAAGGCGCCGCTCAGACCGGTGAAAAATGTCTGCAGGGTAAAGGGAACGGGCTGCATCGGCACTACAATGAACGCACCAATGGCTGTCAATGCTCCGAACAATGATGCATATACCATAGTCCGCAATGGACTGTAATTTGATGGCTTCAATACAAATACCTCCCGGCAGCTAATATAATCATCCCCAAGCTATTCTCTTATAAAAACTATATTATACATGCCCGAAGTTATTGTCAACTTGTTGCTTGATATTAGTTAACATTACTTGGCTGTTTTTCTATTGGGGTTTTAACAGTATTTCTCCCGACATGACATGGTGAATATTGCCCGTGGCATCCCTAACCATGAGAAATCCGTTGTTGTCAATATCTATAGCCCGGCCTTCGGTTATTCCGTTAACGCTGTCGATTATTATGTCATGACCTATTACCAGCGATAAGCTTCTTACCTTTTCCAAAATATCACTGAATCCGCCTGTAATTAGCTGCTGGTAGCGGCTCTCCAGCTGCAGCAAAAGCCCTTGCAAAAGCTCAATCCGGGGAACTGAGCGTCCGGCCGCCTCCCGGACCGATGTCGCAATACCGCGAAATTCTTCCGGTAAGTCTTTAATTAGGGTGTTAACGTTTAATCCTATACCGGTCACAATATATTCGATACCATCCATATCCGTAACCGCTTCGGTCAATATTCCGGCGATTTTTCGGCCATTGATTAGTACATCATTGGGCCATTTGATGCCCGACTTTATGCCTACCTCGTTTAAGGTATCAACAATGGCCACTGCAATAAACATAGTAATCCTGGAAAGCTCCTTGACTGGTAATGCGGGCCTCAATATCAGCGACATAAAGATGCCCTGACCTGGCTCCGAGTGCCATTGCCGCCCTCGACGCCCCCGCCCTGCGCTTTGACATTCAGCTATCACCACAGTCCCCTCCGGGTAACCTTCAGAGGCCAACTGTTTGGCAAAATTATTGGTGGAATCTATTTCCCTGAAATAGAAGTAATGTTCTTGTCCAAAAAAGATGGTCTGCAGTCCCGCCCGCACCTCTTCAGGAGATAAGATATCGGGAAATATTGATAACCGATACCCCTTTTTAGGAGAAGACTCGATTGTATATCCCTCTGACTGAAGCGCTTTTATCTGCTTCCAGATCGTAGTCCGGGTCACGTTTAAATTCTTACTTAATACCTCTCCCGACACCCATTGGCCCTGTCCTTCTCGAATAGCCCTCAGGACTGCTTCACGAACAGTCATTGTTATCCCCCTTATTGTTAATTGTATTTACTTATTATAGCTAACATTAATCAATAAATCATCACCTCAGTTAAATTGTCATCCAATTCTGGTATTAACCAGCCTAACAAAAGCGAGGCCTTGGCACTATCAAACCTCACCAGGGACTTTCACCCATTAGGCCACACCCATGCTGGTCAAACCAAAAAGGCCCGTTGCGCAAAATACGCAGCGGGCCTTTGATTTATACAGTTGCCGCAGTTATATTACTCTTCCTGCCGCCAAGCCGTCGCATGCATCAATTTTTATAATCATTTACACCGTTGCTTAACAAATTCCACATAGTTGATAATGAACTGTATTTTTTTGCAGATTATTTTCAATGAAGCAAGCATTACAAATATGCTCCTCCGTGGCTTTTACTCGATATTATTACCCGCACGCCTTGGCACATTTCTCACAGATACCGAAAACAATTACCCGGTGATTACTTACTCTAAAACCCTTTTTCAAGTAAATTTCCTTTTCAAAATGCTCCAGCATATCTTCATGAAAGTCGATTATATCCCCGCAGATCTCGCAAACCAGGTGATGATGTTCATGTTGTCCTTTCGAATCAGCCAGTTGATATCGAAAGCAACCATCTTCCAATGAATAATGCTGAATCAGCCCTAATTTCTCCAATAACTGCACGCTTCAATAAACGGTAGCTATCCCAATATTAGGATGTAAAACATTAAGCCATCATCTGCAGGCTTACCGCCATAACCATCATACCGGCGATAATGCCATAAACCGAATGGTGGGCTTCTCCGTATTCCCTGGCAGCCGGCAAAAGTTCATCCAGGGAGATGAAAACCATTATACCTGCTACTGATGCAAACAACAGAGCAAACAGGGCTTCATTTATAAACGGCATTAAGATCAAATAAGCAATCAATGCGCCTAATGGTTCCGACAGACCCGACAGGGCTGAATAAATAAAGGCCTTTTTTCTATCTCCGGTGGCATAATATACCGGCACTGAGACCGCAATCCCTTCCGGTATATTGTGTATAGCAATGGCTGCAGCAATAGTAATTCCCAGAGCCGGATCATGCAGTACCGATATAAAAGTAGCAAGGCCTTCGGGGAAATTATGAATGGCGATGGCCATTGCAGACATCAGACCTGTGCGCATAAGCTTATTATTTATCTGTCCTCTGTCTTTTTGCATATCTTCTATTATCCTGGCTTCATGTGGATTTTCCCAGGAAGGAACCAACATATCAATAAATGCAATAGAAAGCATCCCGGCAAAAAATGCACTTATAGCATACCAGCCGCCATTGAGCCCCCATGCATTTAAGGCTGCTTGATGGGCTTGGGCATAAATTTCTACCATAGAAACATATATCATAACTCCGGCGGAAAATCCCAGGGCAAAAGATAAAAATGCAGTATTGGTTCTGCGGGCCGTAAAGGCTAATAAGCTGCCAATCCCGGTTGATAAGCCGGCTAACAGGGTTAAAAGAAAAGCTAGCTGCAAATCATTAAATTCCATATAACAACCTTCCTTCCGCAGGCTTATGCACAAGATTAAGTATATCCTATTAATCCAAAAACAATTATTTAATTATGATATTGATTATCATTATCATAATATACTATTCTTTTGCCTTGCTGTCAACTAGTATTAAAACTAACAGCTAAAGGTGAAACAGCCAATTTTTATCACGGATATTTGCATAAACAATCTGAGGATTTGATTAATGAAGGGTTGAAAAATGACAGAAGGAGCAGCTATTTTTCAGGCTTTTTTTATCCCGGCTGGACATCAGCTGCCATATGTGTCAAACAAACTATCCCCTAAGAAGTATTTCTATCCCCTAAGAGGCTCGACATCTTTTCGCCTAGTTATATTTATATCCAGGTGAAACAGGAAAAAGTAAATAGCTTATAGAAATAATTACGATATTAAATAAGGAAAGAATAGATTGATGTTTGATTTAAGCACCTTGAGCTATACCAAGGAGGAAATACTGACCCAAAGGAACGAAGCAGCCCGGCGTTTAACATTAATTTCACCTAATATAAAAGATAGGAACATCCGCCAAATAGGCAGTTCGGATCTGAAACTGCTTTTTGACTTATATGATGAATTATTCTTCGAGCAACAATTTGCCAAAGAGTACCATGGCAAAATAAACTTTTCTCTTTCTACCCGTTTGATTAAGACAGCAGGAAAGACTATTAGTCCCCATAACATAAGCCAGTTAAAACCAGAAAAAGTGGCATTGGAGATAAGAATAGGAACCTATTTTTTCTTCCGGTACGATGAAATAGAAAGTGAAAAAAGCGTGGCGGGAATTGTATGCAGCAGCGCCCTGGAAGCCTTACAGCTGGTTTTCGAGCATGAGCTTTGTCATGTAATTGAGTTTATTATGTTTAATGCTTCCAACTGCAGTCAGAAAAGATTCAAAACCCTGGCCAGGAATCTATTCGGGCATACGGAAAGCACGCACCAGCTGCCCACTCCCGTACACATAGCCCGGGAGAAATATGGTTTTAAAATAGGTGATACAGTAAGCTTTAATTTTGATAATCACAGGCTGAAGGGCACATTGTACAAAATTAACAAAAGGGCCACGGTAATGGTTCAAGATAAAAAAGGAAACTACGTCGACAAGCAAGGCAACCGGTATATCAAGTATTATGTACCAATTAGCTGTCTGGAATCATAACAAAATACTATAAACGGGAATATCCAACAAGACACAAAAAAGCCATCGACAGCGCATCTCTGCAGATTCACCGGGTTAACGAAATTAGTATAGATATTGCTTTCAAGGCCTGGTCGTTAGCCAACAAAAAGAACGTCCCCCTGTTGGCTCCTGTTGGCTTTGGCATATTCATTCGGATTTATCCCATATTTTTTCCTGAAAGCGGAAGTAAAATGGCTGGGATTGGAATATCCTACTTCCTGGGCAGCCTCTATTACACTTTTGCGGGCACCACTTAGCAAAAAGCGGGCTTTTTCCATACGCATATCCCGCAGGTAGCCAAAAACTGTCGTACCCCACATTTCCTTAAAACCTACTTTTAATTTATAGGTATTCAGCTCTATTTGCCTGGCCAGTTCAGCTATACCTAAAGGCTCCTGCATATTATTAACTATAATTTTTTTGGCCAGGTCAAGCTTAACCCGATCTTCCTGGCTTAAATATATTTTATAGTTCTTCTGCTCATGCAAAACTGACTCGTTATGAATAAACAGTGAAAATATCTCTGCAGCTTTGCTCTCGAGATACAACAGCCTGGCCACCCCTTGATGGGAGCAATTCATTATCTGATAAAAGGCCATTTCCGTATCCGGTGAAGTGCAATAGCATTCATGGCCCTGGCTGCACCTGGCTAAAATAGATCTCAGCACTTCTATATCCCCTGGAGTATAACCCAATTCCTGAAATGAATTAATGAATTGCTCCTGGTAATGAATCGATATAATTTTCCAGGGCAATTTTCCCGGATAGTTCATCCAGCTCTGGGTACTATCATTCAACCAGCAGTCGCATTCATTGGCCTTAATTGTTTTTTCGATGGATTTTTGGTAATTACCATAAGTTATCTGACCTTCAGCACAATAAAATATTTCAAAACAGGCTTCTTCCATCTGGCAAACGATATCCATATCTTTTATCAATTCCATGGTACAAATGTTAATATCCACCCCATTACGAAGATTAATCCTCTCCACCAAGCCTTTACCAAAATTAGGATGAATGTGATAACAGCAGCTTGAGCCAATTTTCTCGAATAGCCCTACCTCTGAATTCATTAAGCGATAATAATCGCCGACATTTTTGATTTTAAAGTTGTTCTCAGTGCTTTTGTCCATAAACCTGAATCCTCTCCAATTATCTGCGCTTAATATATCCATTTTCACTTTTATGCTCGCAATACCTGTCATAAAAAAGGGATACCAAAATCAGTAAGGCTTTGGCCTATAATGATTCTGGCCAGCAGACATGAGGGAAAATATAGAATAATGCAAATCCTATATTTTCCCATATTGTCCTGGGTCACAATAACTTTGCCAGCGCCTGGTCCCCTCTTCTCCGGTCAGCTTTCAGTTTGAAATAAAAGAAGGGAATAACGGCAGCCTAAGAAAACGAGCCGTTAATCGTCCGCAAGGTTTCTATATACAATTTCTATCTTTTGCATTTCTTGATTCCACGTAACCTCCGCTCCTAAGGCTTCTGAAATATAGCGTACAGGAACCATGGTGCGGCCGTTGACAATAACCGGCGGTGTTTCCAAGCCGGGGCTGGTTTCACCTATAACCAGACTAATTTCTTTATCCGCCCTGAGCACAGTTACCATCTGTTTTTCTCCATCCCATCGCACCTCAGCACCCATGGCTTCGGCAATAAATCGCAATGGAACCATAGTTCGATTGTTAGTTAAATAAGGAGCTGTATCCATGATCTTGATCTGATTGTTGACATAAGCAGTCAGGCTTGCAAGAGTCAGTTCAATCTTCAGCGGATCGTTCGAAACTTCTTGTGCTGCTGCTGCTGGAACTTCCACATTTACGATAACAGGAGCAGCGGCAGAAACGGCAGAGGAGCCCCCATCATTGCCGGCGCTCCCTTTTCGAGTCACCGATATGGTGTAATTCCTGACAGTAGTTGCATCCTCGGCAGTTATAACAACATCAATCCGGTTGGTTCCTACCTTCAAAGCAATCGGAACTGAAGTGCTGCCACTGTCAATTTCACTGTCGTTGATTTTAATTGTAGATCCTGAATAGCTTGCGGTCGGTGTTATGGTAATACTGCGCACACTATTGGCTACCTTAACAGAATATTCTAACACCTCAGCGTCAAACGAAGGCACCAGAGTTCCAGAACTGATGGTTAATCCGCTTAAATCGGCATTTGTACCCGGTTCCTCTTTGCCGTCCACTATTTCTAAAGAGAATAAACTGGCATCACTATTCCAGCGTACTTTTTCCACCAGTTCGGCCCGTTTGGATTGAAAACTCTTTTTTTCTTCAGCGTTAGCACTTCCAGCTTTGACTTTTGCTTTTAATTCAAAGAAGTTTTCCGGATATACATCTCTATTAACTGTCAGCTTAACCGCTTCTCCGCTTTCTGTATTGGTAACTTGAAAATCATAAAAAGAGGGGCTGTGTTCCCGCTGCTCCAAGCTGTAGTGGTCCTGACCGGCAATGGTTTGCAACGCATATTCTACCCCATCGGAGTACGGACCTTCCGCCAGGATATCTTCCTGATCCGGTCTTTCATCCGGCCACAATGTTGATATAGCTGTTCTCATGGCTCGGAAGGCAAATGATCCGCAAACACAGATTC
>CAZBKS010000085.1:0-7852 GCA_964492475.1 uncultured Syntrophomonas sp.
GGTAGGTTCGTATTTTAGACCCATTTTATCAAATTCGGCATACAAGTAAGACTTGCCGGCAGAATTCATTTTCTGGCTGGCCTCAACGTGGTCTGTATCATCCAATGCTGCCAGAGCAGCGGTTTGAGCCAGGAGATTGACATTAAAAGGCTCCATGACTCTCTCCACAGCGGCTGCGATTTCCGGGGTAGTTATCATATAACCTATGCGCAAACCGGCCAGTCCATATATTTTCGAAAAGGTGCGTGATACTATAACATTCCTGCCCTGCCGAATATATTCCAGGCCATTGGGAAAATCCGGGCATTCAACGTATTCAAAGTAGGCTTCGTCAAAGAGCACAATAACATCTTCCGGCACCCGGGCCATAAAGTCATCTGCCTCTTTCCGGCTCACTGCCGTCCCGGTAGGGTTATTGGGATTACACAGATAAATTATTTTGGTTTTATCGGTAATGGCATCTGCCATGGCCGGCAGATCATGTTTGAAATCCTTCAGGGGGACCCCTATACATTCAGCTCCCATAATGGTAGCGGTAAACTCATATTCTGAGAAAGAAGGCGATGGAAATATCACCTGGTCTCCTCTATTAATAAAAGTCTCCACCAGCAGCTTTAATAACTCATCAGATCCATTGCCAAGCAGAAGTTGATTATCTTCAATACCCAAAAAAGGAGTCAGTTTTTGCTTAAGATAATAATTATTGCTGTCCGGGTAAAAATGAATGGTATCCAGCGATTGTTTAAGTGCATCTAACGCCTTCGGAGATGGTCCCAGGGGATTTTCGTTGGAAGCCAATTTGATTATATCGTCCAATCCCAATTCCCTCTTAACCTCTTCCACTGGTTTTCCCGGAGTATAAGGTTTTAAATTGAATATTTCAGACCTGGCCCGTTTTAGTATAAAGTCGTTCACAACTTATCCCTCCTGCTTTTCCTGGTTGCGCAAGTCCATTACTCTTTTGGCCTTGCCTGCACTTCTTTCTATGCTAAATGGTTCCACAAATTTGAGTTTGGGATTCAGGGACAAAGTTTTGTATAACTGCTGACTGAGTTTACGCTCAATAGCCTCTATCTCACCATAGTTGTCTGAGAAAATCTTCTCTGATACTTCTACCTGAATTTCTATATCTTCCAGATAACCTTTATTATATCGAATAATTTGATAATGAGGTGATAATCCTTCAATATTCATCAGCACGCTTTCAATCTGGGAAGGAAATACATTTACTCCGCGGATAACCATCATATCATCGGTGCGGCCAGTTATCTTGCTGAGTCTGGCGGTAGTCCTCCCACATGCACAGGGTTCATAAGTTATGGAACTTATATCTTTACTGCGGTATCTTATGACTGGAATTGCTTCCCGGCACAGGGTAGTTATGACTACCTCCCCTTTTTCTCCCGGTTCAGCCGGCTGCATAGTTTTAGGATTAATTATCTCAGTAATATAATAATCTTCGGCTATATGCTGCCCATTAGTCAGGTGGCATTCCCCGGCGAATCCAGGCCCGCCGGCTTCACTGAGCCCATAGTTGTCGGTAGCCAGCATTCCCCATACCTCTACAATCTGTTTGCGATATTCTTCAGAGAATGCTTCTCCTCCAAAAAGGCCAACCCTTACTTTAAGATCTTTTTTGGGGTTGATACCCATATTTAGAGCCACTTCACCTAGATGCAATGCGTAGGTAGGCGTGCTTACCAGGGTAGTAGTCCCAAAATCTTTCATAACCATCAACTGCTTTTCAGAATTGCCGCCGGATATGGGAATTACCGTAGCGCCCACCCTTTCCATGCCATACTGCAGTCCATGGGCTCCAGTAAAAAGACCGTAACCAAAAGCAATTTGGGTAACATCGGAAGAGTCCACCCCGGTCATGCTTATCATGCGGGCCAGGATCTCTGTCCACATTTCCATATCATTGCGGGTTAACCCTACCACCGTCAATTTTCCAGTAGTGCCGGAGGAAGCATGCAGCCGAATCACTTTTTCCATGGGAGCTGCAAACATTCCAAAGGGATAATTGGCTCTAAAGTCTTCTTTACTGGTAAATGGCAGTTTTTGCAGGTCTTCCAATTTTGTTAAATCTCCCGGTTTGAAACCCACCGCATCGAACTTGCCGCGGTACAGCGGTGAATGCTCATAAACATACTCCAGAGTTTGCTTTAATCTCTGCAGCTGCAGTTCTTCCATTTTTTCCCGGGGCATACATTCTATTTCTTTATTCCAGACCGCCATATTACTCTCTCCTATCCTGTTTTCTATCTTGTAACCACTACAACGTCTACGGTGACTATCTATTCCGGACTAAGCAACAGCGGATTCTTTTTCATTATAAATCCGGCTTATATGTTCTGCGGAATAAGATCTTGTAATAATGCTTACCAGCGGTACCACCCCCATGGGTATGATCATGGCCAAGGAGCCAAAGAACGGGGTACCCCATTTTGTTAGCAATTCCATAATATCGCTGCTGATAAATGCGGGGCTGGTATTAATAAGCATATATCCCCCCACCGCTATCAAAAGCCCGGTTATCATCCCGGCCCAGGCTCCGGCCCGGGTAGTATCCGGCCAGAAGAGGCCCTATATATAGGGGGCCAGAAACGAACCTGCTACTGCACCCCAGGAGAGCGCCATCAGGGTCAGGATTATGCCGGGCGGATTCAACGCCACATATAGACAGAAGCCTATAAAAGCGATGCACAAAACCCGCATAAAGCTCATGGTAGCTTTTTCGCTGATATCCTTTTTGATTGTCCCTTTTATCAAATCTATGCTTACGGAAGAACTGGCGGTTAAAACCAGCGATGATAGGGTTGACATGGATGCGGACAGGACTAAAATCAATATTAAAGCTCCCACCAGGGGCGGAAGGGTTTGACCTATTATAGTTGGCATAATTAAGTCCGGTGTGGCAGTACCATTAAAAATTGGTAATTCTGCAAAAAATAAATGTCCGGTAGATCCCACGTAATATGCGCCCATGGTTATTATTAGCGAAAATATCGTTGATACCCAGGTAGCTACTGGTATAACTTGCTCGTTTTTGATACCGTAAAACTTCTGTATCATTTGCGGCAGTCCCCAGGTACCCAGACTGGTTAAAATAATAAGTGATATCAAGCCTACCCAGTTTACTGCCGACGAGGGTATTATCAGGCCTGAATCAATGGCTTTTAACGATGTGAAGCCATTGGCAAAACCATTGACAACTTCATGTCCCACCACGAAATATACCATCAAGACTACTCCGGCTATCATTATCAATCCCTGGACAAAATCCACCAGTGCTACCGCCATATAACCTCCCATGACCAGATACAAGCCGGCCAGTAAGGCCATTATAGCCAGGGCCAGCACATAAGGTATACCAAATATCTGTTCGAATAAATAACTTAATCCCATAAATACCGAAGCGGCATACGGGACGAAGAAGATAAATATTATTAAACTGGAAACGATTTTCATATTGGAAGAGTCATACCTTTTTCCCAGAAAGGACGGCATGGTCAGAACATTGAGCCTGCTGGTCATTTCTCGGGTCTTTCGCCCCAGGATTCGCCAGGCCAGATAGGTACCGATAATGCTGTTGCCCAGAGCTATGAGCAGGGCGGAAGCTCCATAGCCCCATCCCACATTCCCCGCAAAACCGATTAACACAACGGCTGAAAAATATGTGGTGCCATATGAACACGCTGACATCCATGGACCAACGGCCCGGTTTCCAACTACAAAATCATCAACGGTGTTGGCTTTAGTGCGGGTATAGAAGCTTAGACCTACGATTACCGCAAAAAAACACACCAGCATAGCAATTTTAATGAACAACAATTCTACCATCCTCCCGTGCCACTAAATAATAAATTCTCCTATACAGGATAAACTACCATACTACCTCAACATTTCCTTTATGAACTGAGGTAAGATGAATGCACCTTTGTGCACATTTTCATTATAATATTTTAAACCATTTATTTGCTTTTTGTCACCAGCAATTCTTTCCGGGTCCCATTTCTTACTGCCCACCGTGAATGACCATGGGCCTGCAGTATAGGTCATTACAGGTGCCAAACAGACTTTTACGGTATCAAAAACGGAACTTAAGTTATCAAAAACATTAATAAATAAATCCTGGTAAAATACCGGCGACTCAGACTGTACTGCAATCATACCGTCATTATTCAGACGTTCATATATGTTTAAATAGAATTCCTTGCTGTATAACTGTACTGCTGGGCCTATGGGGTCTGATGAATCTATAATGACCACATCGTAATATTCTTCAGTATTCTGAACGAACTTGATGCCATCTTCGATATGGAGGTTAAGTCTGGGATCATCAAAGGAGCAGGCCATGGAAGGCAGATATATTTTGCTGTTTTCAACTACTCGTGGATCAATCTCTACCAGATCAACCTGCTGCACCGTATCGTGCTTGAGCACCTCCCTGGCTGTTCCCCCATCTCCCCCGCCGATGATTAAAACCTTCTCTGGATGGGGGTGGGAATTCATTGCCGTATGAGCTATCATTTCATGATATATAAACTCGTCCATTTCACTGACTTGTATATTCCCATCGAGTACTAATGTCATACCGCATTCAACTGTATCAATAATTGCAAGTTCCTGATATTTGGTCTTCTCGGAATGCAGCACCTTATTAACCCTCCAATGCACCCCATAGCCTGAAGTGTGTTTCTCATAAAACCATAGTTGATCCATAACTGCTATGCCTCCCCTGAAAAGCCCGTTTATCTTACCCCGTTTTTATGCTTCTCATTTATCAATTCCCCAATCATCTCCTGATTTTCATCTACAGACAGGAAATCATTTAAATTATTATTTAATAAAGTAGCTTTAATAATCTGGTCTATCTCTTCATCCCCCTGACCCGGGTTCCACTGTTTTAACATTTCAATAAAATGCCTTTTATCTCCATTTACCAAAACCAGTTCCAGCAGGTCCAATAAAAACTTCATTTCCTCTATGGAAATTCGCCCGCGTATGCCAAGGTCTGCTATCAGACTGGCAGTTTCGTCATATATTCGTTTTCTATCCTCGTCGTCGGCGGCCATTAATTTGCAACCCTTTCCGCATCTTTCATGGTCTGTTTCTGCAGGTCAAAGTTTATAGGTATTCTAACTCCGCTTCGTCCATCCCGGTTTTTTTCAATATACAAGTAGTAGTTGGGCTTGTGGGCATATTTGTTTAGTTCCTCGTTTTCCTCCAGTTCTTCCTTGGAAAATGGACTGAGCTTCAACATCAGATCGCATTCATTTTTCATTCTCTTGGCACCCTGCAAACTTCCATCTGGATTCAACTGCACCAGAACCATCACTGCAATTTTGAGGTTCTGGGCCAGCAGTTTCTGGGTCTTTATTATCTGTTCCAGGATCTGCCACTCCTGTAGTTTAGGATCCTGTTTTTCCATTCTTCCTACATAATCAATAATCATCATATCTATGTTCTTTTGGGATCTGAATTTACGGGCAATAGAAATAGTTTTTTCCGGAGTAAGATTGGGACAGGGATAAGAATAAAAACCGCTGGCTCTCAATTTTGAATATCCATTCAGAATCATGGATAATTCATTCTGGTTTATATCCCCCATCCGAATCCGATCATGTTCAATTTCAGATAATATGGAAGCCCACCTCAGGGCAATTTGCTCGCGGCTCATTTCAGTATTTAAATAAAGAATGTTTTTACCATAATTTACGGCTATGGATTTGGCGGTATGCAGGGCAAAGGCAGTTTTTCCATGCCCGGTTTGGGCACCCAGGATTATTAAATCTCCGGATTTATAACCCAGAGTAATGTGATCCAGATTGTCAAAACCGGTAGCCAATCCATCCAGGGGTATTACCCCTTTATGCTTCAGCTGTATCTCCTGGTATCTGAGAAAACGCCGTTCAACTTCATCATAACCCAGATTGGCCATATCTTCGGGCGTATCTATTTTATCATCTATTTCCAGAGCAGTCAGGTTGGTCAAATGGTCTTCAGCTTTCATTAAAAGCTGTTCAATATCCTGCTCCTGTCTTTCTTTTAAGATCTGATAGTTGGTTTTTAAAAAGTCAACAAATCTCCTAATTTTCGCTTTGTCTTTAACCCTTTTTATCCAATATTTGATATTTTCATCATCAATATATTGTTCTGCTATGTATTTTATTTCTTCTATATCCCGCGGATTATTCAGCATTCCCAAACTATGTGCCTCTTTTAGCACCTCGACATAAGTGGGCCGGATTTCTCTTTCGAATAAAGAACAGAGCAGATCAAATATGGTGGCGTGCTTGGGTGCATAGAAATCAGTGGTCTGCATACAATGATAGGCTTCAACACAAGCATCCTCCGAATGCAGCATGGATGACAGAACCCTTCTTTCACTCTCCATATCCATTAATAAATCATCCGGCAATGCCGTTTGAAGGTTGACATTCACAAAAATCACCATCCAGCTCTATTTACTAATGCCCGCTCTGCACAGAAGCTTTTTTATGACATCTATAACCATATAGCGGAGAACATAATCCTCCGCTATTTATCAGCCTGTTCCGCACGTCTATTCTTATTTTACTGTATTATCCCATAAGATTGGACTATTTTTTTACGGGAGGAACAAAGATTTCGTATTCTTCCCCGTTAACAGCAGAGTTCCTGGCCGTGTTGACACCAGCAATTTTTTTATCGCTGCGCTTTCTATCCTTGAATTCCTTTACTTCTTTATCGGCCTCCTGTACCTGACGTATTTCTTTAGCCATCCAGTTGTTCAGAACACTATCCATGTATTCCAGCCCACCGTTTTTCGTGCGCTGACACATAACTTCACCGGCTTTCATGATCATGGCATGAGAGAAACCCCAGTCATATCTCCACTTGTAATAGATCCTGCGTCTGGCTTCAGCATTCATGTCAATACCAGTAAAATTACCAAATTCTACAATATCCGGATCAAATCTTCTGGTTTTAAGGGATATATTTTTACCGGTATCTACGTAGTTTTTAAAATACATTTCCAAGCCATCCAGGCTGTTAATGGAATACTCTTTTAGATCCCGAGCAATCTTCGATATATCTGATGGATTCACTATCTTTCTTTCAAAACACAGCTCCAATAGTACCAACAGGAATTCAGGCGAAAAGGCCATCTCATCCAGCCATACCCTCAATTCGTTGGACATCTTGACACTCAGCAGGTTGCCGGTTTTACGAGCAACGAAGTCAGCCACCCGTCTAAAACTATCATCATTTTTTATAGGCACAGGAAGCGATTTGCTGGGTGAATTATGCTGGTTGTCCTCTAGTTTAAGCTCTAGTTGTTCTATCTTGTATCTGTATTCATCCAGCATATCTTCGAGTTTTTCTATTTGTTGTTTTTTCGCTTTTTCACTGTTGGTTTTATTGGATAGACGAGGATGATCTCTAACGATAAGAGCTTCCAATTTAATAATTAATGGCTGCAGCGATATTTCTTTCTCAGCAAAGCTCTTCTTGCCATTATCCAGACTTATTATTCCTGCCTGATGAAGACTGTTTAGTTTACGGGATAATTTTTGTCTGGACAAGGCGGTGCATGCTTCGAGCACCTGCCCGACTTCTACCCCGCTCTGAGCAAGCGGTCTGGTTTTTTCATATGCACATATTATAGATGCCAATATGCCTATATCTTCCATATCCAAATTCAACTCTTTGGCATAAGCGAATAAAACGCCGGGTATATTAACATATCCCCAGCGAAACACCTCTATAATTGCTGAGCTTTGAATCATGCATTCTAAACCTGCAAAATATGAATTCAAATTATAGAAATAGATACAAACCTATAACAAGAAAATAAAATTCTAGA
>CAZBKS010000086.1:0-7813 GCA_964492475.1 uncultured Syntrophomonas sp.
GCGAGCGACATAGACGTCGCGAAAGAGGAACTGAACACGGATGTGAATTTCCCTGTACCCCTGGAGAAAAGCATCAAGCAGTTGGTGTTGTCCATGCGGAGATGGGGAACAAGTATATTTATACATACCTCTAACTCATAGATAGCGTTTTCAAGAGGAAACTAATTAATAATCGTGAACTATAGTATTATCACTTGCCCTAATGAGACAATAAAAACTTTCCCCGATGTCTTGCATGTATCCTTCCATATTCTTTATAATGTTATAATACTTATTCACACGGGGAGGGCCAGAACATTGTATCAAAAGGTTGAGAAGTATACGGTTAATGAGATTAGGCAGCAGGGCTTCGAGGTTTTAGGAGAATGGAAAGACGATATCCATGACCTGAGGACACGTATACTGATTAATATATATAATTTCAAGATCGTGGAAGCTGAAGCCAGCGGGGATGGAGTCCCTTTTGAAATATGTCATCAAGGGATGCATAAAATTCAAGATATTATCGGAGCCAGTATTGGGCCGGGGTTCAGCAGAATAGTGCGGAGCAAAATCATGGGTCCTGATGGCTGCACTCACCTGGGGGAGCTGATGCTGGGCTCGGTTAAAGCCTTTATTCAGGCAGCCTCCCGTCAGGTACCAGATCAGGAAGATGAAGCGTTATATGCTGCTCGCTGGGACGAATGGATGAGTCACTATTCGGATCAATGTATTTACTTTTCCCAGCCCAATATATCGAGAGAAGACATTGAGAATGCCTTTCTTAAAGCCAGCCGAGGGGATTAACTATCATGGATGGTTG
Organism: uncultured Syntrophomonas sp.; assembly: GCA_964492475.1. Lineage (GTDB taxonomy): Bacteria > Bacillota > Syntrophomonadia > Syntrophomonadales > Syntrophomonadaceae > JAAYJK01. Next base: position 803 of record CAZBKS010000086.1, read on the forward strand.
ATTCCATTATAAAAGCCCGCTCCAATCAACGTATTCAGGTACGTTTCAATCGTGCAGGCTTGTTTATTATTTGAGAGTGCCTGTTAAAACACAAAATACAAATTTGGGGAGCGGGAATAATAAATTGTGCTGTTGTGCACCTAAATTGTACCAAATGAAGTGAAGGCACTTGCTCCAATATTTGGTGGTCCTGCCAGGGCTTTAGGGCCTTCATTGAATGTTATTACCGGCTACTCCGGATCTTCTGCCGCAGCCGCAGCTTCTGCACCGCCAGCACTGACTGATCTTTCCTGTTTCGATTGTTCCAGACTTTTATTCATCTTTTCCAGCTTTTTGTTGCTGGCCCTCAATTCTCTTATTGTTTTAGCTATCTTAAAATATCGAAAAGTATCAAACATAAAAGTCAGAAAGGCTCCGGTTATAACCGCCAGCAGCACTATTATTCCCAATTGTATCTCGGGAGAATTCCAACCCAGAAATTGTACTACCACCAGAGCCGGATTCTGGAATACAAAAACTGCAATAACTATCAGACAGACCAGCGCAATAAATAGATATACCTGCATCCTACGCCCCTTCTTTCCTTAATACTTGCCAACTCTCTTTATTATATTTCCTGGATTGCTATTATACAAATACTTTTTCATTCCTGCATCTTAGCTGCTGGTTCAACATGGATTAGTACGGTGGAGTATAGGATCTCTTGTTTTATACGTTTTTCTATTTCATCACAGAGGTCGTGGGCTTTCTGTATACTCATTTCGGCTTTTACTACCATATGAAGATCAATATGAACATCCCGGCCGGCTCTCCTGCTTCTCAAATCATGGTATTCAACATAGCTCTCTGAGAATTCATCCAGAACCGCAGTTACTAACTCCAGGGTATCTTCATCGGCCGCGATATCCATGAGCGGTAAAAATGCTTTTCTGATCAGCTGATAGGCCGCTTTAATTATTAACAGGGCCACTAAGATAGCCACAATAGGATCGATGATCTGGTATCCAGTTATTTTAATCAGCAGCAGTCCTGCGAAGACCCCCAGGGATGTATAGACATCCGTACGCAGATGTATGCCATCCGCTTCCAGTGCTACCGAATGCTGCTCTTTACCGACCTTAAGCAGATAAGATGAAACCATAATATTTAGCAAGGCAGATATCCCCATGATAAAAATCCCCCAGCCCGGCTCCATAACTTCTCCGCCATGCCTAAGTTTTTCTACGGCTTCAGAAATAATGAATCCCGCTGCCACGAATATCAATACCGCTTCAATAGTCCCAGAAATATTTTCAATCTTGCCATGTCCGTAGGGATGTTCCTTGTCAGGTGGTTTGTCTGAAGTTTTCACTGCCAAAAGGGCGATAAAAGATGCCAGCAGATCATTGGTGGAATGAATCGCTTCAGATATTACACTGACCGATCCTATCATCAAACCTACGACTAGTTTGCCGATCGTAAGTATAATATTGCTCGCAACCGATAACCAGGCTGCTCTGGTCTTTATATTCATAACATCTCCCCCCCTCTAACAACAAGGGACTTCATTTATCAATGAAGTCCCACAGATTTTTCTGCTGCTCTCAACGAGCCTGGCAGGTATGCCTGACTGTTAATCTTTTATAATAGTTTTTTGCGATTATAACACATATATAATATTATGTCACTACCTATTATTTATGCCGTCTTTTTAATTTCATACCAGAGCGGGCTGGCAATAAATATAGAGGTGTAAGCTCCTATCACAAATCCAAGCAACATTGCGGCCACGAAAAATTTTATAGTCGCCCCTCCTAGCAGCAGCAATGCTATCAGGGTAAAAGCCGAAGTTAAAACCGTATTAATAGAACGGTTCATAGTCTGCATGATGCTCTTATTAAGCAGTTCCGGGTAATCCTGACGTTTAGTCCTTTTCATGTTTTCCCGTACCCGGTCGAATATAACTATGGTATCGTTTATACTGTACCCAATAACAGTCAAAATAGCAGCTATAAAGGCGCTGTTTATCTCCCACTGCATTATGGAGAATACTCCTAAAACCACCAGCACGTTGTGCAGTATGGCCAGGACCGCAGCTACCCCGAAAGTCCATTCAAAACGTACGGTTATATAGAGCAGCATTAGTACCGCAGCTATACCCAGGGCCAAAAAAGCATTTCGGGTCAATTCACTTCCGATTGTGGCTCCTACCGTATCTGAGCTTAAAAAGGTTACCTGTTCAAATTCTGTTTTCAGTGCTGACATGATTTCGTTAGTTTTTTCCTGGGTCAATACCTCGGTTCGTACATAAAATTCATCGCCGCTCTTCTGGACTTCGCTTCTATCCAGATCGAAGTCAGACAGCACACTTCTAACTTCGGCGGAAGTAACTGAACTGCTCAGCTTGACGTGCAGTATCGAGCCACCTTTAAAATCTATACCCGTGTTAAGCCCCTGTAAAAACAGGGAAACCAGCCCCGGTATGATTATTATTAAAGAAATAATGTAGAATATTTTCCTCTTCTGTATGATCTGCATCCTGCTGCCCTCCTTATACCCCGTACAGTTTCTCGTTTTTACTCAAATTGGCGAGTAATACGAGCACATAACGGGTGAATGTTAACGCAACGGCCAGACTTGCAATTATACCTAAAGACAGAGTAACTGCAAACCCCTTTATGGGACCCGTACCAAAATACATTAGAACCATAGCGGTTATCAAGGTAGTGACATTGGCATCAAATATAGTCCAGAAGGCCCGTTTGAATCCAGAATCTATAGCCGCCCGCAGGGTTTTTCCCATGCGCAGTTCTTCTTTGAGCCGTTCGTAAATGATTACATTGGCATCCACAGCCATACCTATGGATAGGGCGAACCCGGCAATGCCGGGCAGGGTTAACACAGACCCCAGCATGCTCATAGCTCCTAATACTATTACCGTATACAGCAGCAGGGACAAATCAGCAACCAGTCCAGGCAGACGATAAAAACCTATCATGAACAATAACACCGCTATGATGCCTATTATTCCCGCTTGGATGCTCTTATCCAGGGATTCTGAACCCAGAGTCGGTCCGATCGACCTTTTTTCCATTATCTCAAAACTGACCGGCAGAGCACCAGATCTTAATAAAATGGCCAGATCATTGGCTTCTTTGGAAGTAAAATTACCTTCTATTACCGCGTTACCGTCAGTTATAGCAGTACTTACCGTAGGAGCACTGATAACTTCCTGGTCGATAACAATAAGCAGCGGTTTCCCTACATTGGCGGTAGTTGCCTCAGCAAATAATTTGGCTCCTTCACTGTCAAATTCCAGCAGGACTTCACTCTTCTGGGTATCAGTTCTTACCCTTGCCTGGGCATCCTTCAAGTTCTTGCCGGTTAACAACACATTACCCTGTTCATCCCAGAACTCCAGCTGGGCCGTGTTTTTTAGAATATCGACAGCAGCCTCCGGGTCGTCTTCTCCCGCTATCTCAATAACAACCCGGTCTTCTCCCTGCGGGTATAAGGTAGTTTCTTTTACCCCCAGACTGTCAACACGTTCCCTGATGATACCTACTGCTTTTTGAATGGTATCTTCAGTGACCTTTTCTCCTTCATTTTCCTGGGCCTGCAGTACTACTCTTAATCCACCTCTTAAATCCAGCCCCAGTTTAATTGTGCTTAATATCGGTTGATAAGAAAAGTAAACCAATAGGCCTAGGACTGCTAATACAGCCGCCAGAATAATACTGGATTTCGTCCGCACCAGTATCTCCCCCTTCCAACTATCTACTGTTTAATATTGCTTTATAATAATTTAGCCCCATTAATTATTAACTCGAATTCGCATCCGAGAAAGCCAGCCGCTCTACGGCATAAAATCATACGGTGCAGAAATATTTCAAAATATTCCATAACCGGGCATATCTCAGTATCTATCTCCAGTTCCATAGTAATCAATCTATTTTCCGGGTCTATATCCAAAATGGAATACTCCACGGCATAATTAACCCGGTCGTGGATGTCAAAAGCCGCCAGGCCGGTATTCCTGACCCGGTTTCTATGTACATGGGATTTATCAGCCAGAATTAGGGCTGCTGCCACTTCACTAACCGGATGCCCGCTGCCTTCATCGTGATTGCCTATAGCGGCACAAATTATGGCATTTTCATCCATATCCATGTCCAGTTTTTTAAGAATCCCCATGGCGATTATGGCTCCGCTTTGACTGTGACCCTGCCGGTTAATCACATTCCCGATATCATGAATGTAACCGGCTATGCCTGCCAGTTCGGCAGTGCGCTGGTTATAACCCAGTTTTAACAATATTTCCCGGCTCAGCATACTAATCAATGAGACGTGAAGATGACCGTGATCAGTATATCCCATGGCTCCTAAATGCTCGTTACCTTTTTCAATAAAAGCATTGATGATCGGGTTCTGCTTAATCTCGATTAGGGTAACCATTGTTATTTGGGCTCCTCGCCTGCTCTGTAGGCTATAGCCTTCTTTAACATTTCAATCTGGACGGTATCATTTATTTTTAATAGAACCGTATCATCTTTGACCCGGGCTATTTCGCCCTTGATTCCACCTATGGTTACTACCTTGTCGCCTTTTTGGAGAGCTTCCAGCAGGTTTTTATGCTTTTTTTCCTGCTGCTTGCGCGGCATGATAACAAACATGTAAAAAACCCCGATCAATACGACAAAATAGCCCAGCATCATAATCCATTCATTACTCAGCATATTTTACACTCAACTCCTTAAAAATGTCTAACTTTTGTTAAATTCGCTTAATCTGTGCAAATTCCTTTAATTAGAATTGATATTTTTCCAGAAATTCATGGTAATATTCCAAAAACCGGTCTTCTTTTATTGCGGCTCTTATTTCTTCCATCAATTTAATCAGAAAATACACATTATGATAGGTCAATAATCTATGGGCCAGCATTTCACCTGCCTTTATCAGGTGCCTTATATAAGCCCGGCTGTAATTCCTGCACACCCAGCAATCGCAGGCATTATCTATCGGTTCGAAATCCTCTGCATATACTGCATTGCGCACCGTAATTCTTCCCTGATGGGTATACGCGCTGCCATGCCTGGCCAGGCGTGTAGGCAGCACACAATCGAACATATCTACACCGCGCCTGACTCCCTCCAGGAGGTCTTCAGGTGCTCCTACTCCCATCAGATAACGAGGTTTATCTACGGGCAGTATGGTGTCCAGCAAGTCCAGCATTGCATACATCTCTGCTTTGGGTTCTCCCACACTTAATCCCCCGATCCCATAACCGTCAAAATCAAGGGCTGTCAAATCTCGTACGCTCTTTTGTCTTAGATCCGGGAAAACATTGCCCTGAACAATGCCGAACAAGGCCTGGTCTTCCCTAATATGGGCTTTCTTGCACCGGTGGGCCCACAGCGTGGTTCTATCCACTGCTGTTTCTGCTTCTTCGTAAGAACAGGGGTAAGGAGAACATTCATCAAAACACATGGCTATATCCGCACCTAATTGCTGCTCGATTTCCATTACTCTTTCTGGAGTCAGAAAGTGCCCGGAGCCATCAATGTGGGAGCAGAAATTAACCCCTTCATCGCTTATCTGCCGCAGTTTGCTCAGGCTGAACACCTGGAATCCCCCGCTGTCAGTTAGTATACCCCTTTTCCAATTCATAAAACCATGGAGTCCTCCGGCCTTCTCTATCAGTTCTGAGCCCGGCCGAAGATAAAGATGATATGTATTGGAGAGTATTATTCCTGCTCCTATTTCATAAAGATCATCCGAACTAAGAGTCTTGACGGTTGCTTGAGTACCTACCGGCATAAAAATCGGGGTGTCAATTACTCCGCGAGCAATTTTTAGCCTTCCCAGCCGGGCTGAACAATCCTTATTTCTATTTATAAGTTCGTACTGCAGCATACCACTGCCATCCTCTCCTGGAATTATCTTACTATTTTATCAGCATAGCATCGCCATAACTGAAAAACCTGTATTTTTCCTGGACTGCATACTCATAAGCAGACAAGATGTTAGCAATGCCCCCAAAAGCTGAAACCAGCATAATTAACGAAGACCCGGGCAGATGAAAATTAGTAATTATTTTATCAACGGTCTTAAATTCATAACCCGGATAAATGAACTTATCCGTATATCCCTGGGAAGCTGTAAAACCATGACTTTCATTATATACTGTTTCCAGAGTCCTTACCACTGTAGTGCCTACCGCAATGATACTTTTTCCTTTCTCACGGGTAGTATTGAGCAAATCAGCAGTTTTCATATCGATCTGGTAATATTCGCTGTGCATGCTGTGCTGCCGTATATCAGTACAGCTTACCGGCCTAAAAGTACCCAGACCAACATGCAGTAAAACGCTTGTTATATTAACCCCTCGTCTCTGAATCTCCTCCAGCAGTTCCGGGGTAAAATGAAGCCCGGCCGTTGGTGCAGCCGATGAGCCGCTGCACCTGGCGTATATGGTCTGGTATCTGCGTACATCCAGTTCTTCATCACTCCGGTTTATATAGGGCGGTAAGGGTACATGTCCGGTTGTTTCAAGAAAGGCTGCCTCATCAATACAGTTTTTGAATCTTATAAGCCTGCCTCCCGCCATCGGCAGTTCGTCCATTATTTCAGCTTCCACTTCGCTATGGGCAAAATAAACAGTATCTCCGGGCTTCAATCGTCGGGCCGGTTTAACCAGCGCCTCCCAGCTGTCATCTATCCTTTTCAATAACAGCAGTTCCACCCCGGCCCCGGTTTTTTTATGACCCAATAGGCGGGCTGGTATTACCCGGGTGTCATTCAACACCAGAGTATCCCCGATCTCCAAATATTCTATGATATCTTTGAAAATCCGGTCTTCTCTTTGTCCACTACTTTTATCTACTACCAGGAGTCGGGAAGAATCCCGGGGTTCAATTGGATACTGGGCGATTAATTTTTCAGGCAATTCATACTGATAGCTCTCCAATTTATTGGGGTCAATGGTAACAGATCTTTTCATAGATTATCTCCTGCTAAAAATATTCAATATTA
>CAZBKS010000087.1:0-7733 GCA_964492475.1 uncultured Syntrophomonas sp.
TAGTTATACTGCCCAGCCCGCATCGGCATAATGCTTCTGCTGCATGTGATCCAACTCCGCCAACTCCTACTATAATGATCCGGGCGTCTTTCAGTATTTCCAATCCTGCTTTTCCTATCAGCAGCTGGGTCCTTTGAAAATAGCTGTCATTACTGTCCATAAGCTCTATTGACCTCATTTTACTAATCAGGAAGAAAGCAGAAAGTCCTCTTGTTCCTGATCCTTAAAATAAAAAACACCCCACCGAGCCGTGGTCGCCGTGGGTTTAACCTGCATTGCAGGTGGGTGCCTTCCCGCATAATTAATCGTTCCCTAAAAAAGGGCATACAGGCCTTACGCGGAGATCAGGCTCCCTAAGTGTTGGTGTTGGAAAAACTTGACCGGCTTCTCACGTACACAGCAGGGATTCTCTTTCAATTCCTCTGGTTAGCAAAAATATACCACAGAATTGCCTTTTCAGCAAGAAAACTAGCCTGTTATTATAATCCAGTGGATAAGCATACTGCTACTCCCTAATTCTTAAAGCCAATTCTCTCAATTGTTTGGAACTGACAGTCGAGGGAGCATCAGTTAACGGGCATGCAGCGCTCTGGGTTTTGGGGAATGCTATAACGTCCCGGATACTGTTTCTGCCGCCCATAATCATTATCAGACGGTCAATCCCAAAGGCCACTCCGCCATGGGGAGGGGTTCCGTATTCAAAGGCGTCCAGCATATATCCAAATTTATCGTGAGCTTCTTCCACGGACATACCCAGTAGTGAAAACACCTTTTCCTGCCAGTCTCTTCTATGTATTCTTATGCTGCCGCCCCCAATTTCAGTACCGTTCAGTACTAAATCATAGGCCCGTGCTTTAACCGCCCCCGGGTTGCTTTCCATAAGCTCCAGGTCAGATAATCGGGGAGAGGTAAACATATGATGAACAGCTACATAGCGTTCTTCTTCGGTATCATATTCAAAGAGAGGAAAATCATAGACCCAGACGAAATTAAGTTCATTTTTATCGATTAACCCAAGCCTTTTGGCCAGTTCCAGTCTAAGTACTCCCAGGACCCGGGATACTACCTCACGGCTGTCTGCTGCAAATAAAATGAGGTCTCCCGGTTCTGCTGACAAGGCGTTTATAATCTGCTCTATCTGCATTTCGCTCAAGAATTTGGTAATGGGAGATTTTAATTCATCTTCTGCAACGACGATCCAGGCCATACCCTTGGCACCATATTCCACCGCCATGGCACCCAGATTATCTATCTCCCGGCGTTTAAATGAAGCGCAGCCTTTGGCATTGATGGCCCGGACCGCTCCGCCGGCATTGATGGCACTGGCAAAAACCTTGAATTCCACGTCTGCCAGCAGATCGGTCAAATCAACTATCTCCAGACCGAATCTAAGGTCGGGTGCATCACTGCCGTATTTTTTCATGGCTTCATCATAGGACAGGCGGGGAAAGGGAATCTTGATGTCCCTTTGTATGCCCTGTCCAAATAACAATACCATCATTTCTTCAATCAAGGTTATTATGTCTTCTTCATCTATGAATGACATTTCTATATCCAGCTGCGTGAATTCAGGCTGACGGTCAGCCCGCAGGTCTTCATCCCGGAAGCATCTGGCGATTTGAAAATATTTTTCCAGGCCTGCAACCATCAAGAGCTGCTTGAATATCTGCGGAGATTGAGGCAGAGCAAAGAATTCCCCGTGATGAACCCGGCTGGGCACCAGATAATCCCGGGCCCCTTCCGGACTGCTCTTGGTCAAAATCGGGGTCTCCACTTCAATAAACCCCCTGGCATCCAAAAAGTCCCGCATAGTTTTTACTACCCGGTGTCTGAGCATAAGGTTTTCCCTCATCTCTCGTCTTCTCAAATCCAGATAGCGATATTTCAGACGCAGGTTTTCGTCTACATCTATACCATCTTCGATATAGAAGGGAGGAGTCTTGGCAGAATTCATGATCTCCATTTTATCTACGTATATTTCGATTTTTCCCGTCTTCAAGTTAGGGTTTTCAGTATCCTCCGGCCGATGGCTCACCCTCCCCTGCACACCTACTACGTATTCGCTTCTAACCTGTTCCGCCAGGTGGAAGGCTTCTTTATTCACTTCGGGGCTGAAAACCACTTGAATTATGCCGGAACGATCGCGTAAATCAATAAATATAAGTCCTCCATGATCTCTGCGGCTATCCACCCAGCCATTTAATACTACCTCGATTCCAATATCATTGACATCCAGGCCAGTAGCGTTGTGAGTTCTTTTCATCTGCCTTTATCCTCCTAATCTATCAACAAAGTTTTGCTTACACTGCGAACCAGATCTCTATTATCAACCTGAAACTGTTCCTTACTGTGCATATTCCTTAAGGTTAGAAAGCCTTTTTCGACCTCTTCCTCTCCAATCAGGATAACAGCTCTGGCACCAATCTTATCGGCGTACTTCATCTGCGCCTTGGCCTTGCGCTGGTTATAATCCTTTTCGGCCTTAATACCTGCCTTTCGCAGCTGCTGCAGTACCTTCATGCCCTGAGATTCATAGGCAGGGTCCATTACCGCGATAAAAACCTGGGTTTCCTGCTCTGAAAACATTTTTTGTCCCAACTTATCCACCGCCAATAAAAGCCTTTCCAGACCCACAGCGAATCCTATTCCAGGCAGATCTGGCCCCCCGCACTCTTCAACCAGCCCGTTGTACCTTCCCCCACCGCCAACGGCGCTCTGAGCCCCTATTCCCGGTATATGTATTTCAAAGGCCGTGTTGGTGTAGTAATCCAGGCCGCGCACCAGGTTGTCATCATGTAGGAAAGAAATTTCATGTTCCATCAGGGTATCTTTAACCTTTGCATAATGTTCCTGGCATTTCTCACACAGGTTGGCAAATAGAGTCGGATATCCCTGGATGGCCTGATGACAGGATTCATTTTTGCAGTCCAGCACCCGGAGCGGATTCTGCATATATCTGGTCTGGCAGTCTTTACATAACCGGTCCTGGTGAGGTTCTATATGTTCTATCAGCTTCTGCCGGTATTTGCCACGGCATTCAGGGCAACCTACCGAATTCAGGTGCAGTTCATATTCTTCCAAACCCAGCCGCAGCAACACTTCTATCAAGAGTATTATTACTTCCGTATCAATATAAGGATTGTTGCTGCCAAAGGCTTCTACCCCAAACTGATGGAACTGCCTGAACCGGCCGGTCTGGGGACGATCATATCTGAACATGGGTCCTACATAGTACCATTTAATGGGCAGCAGACCTCCGTAAAAGCTGTGTTCAATGAGCGCCCGCACACAGGATGCAGTGCCCTCCGGACGCAGGGTAAGACTCCGACCTGATTTGTCGTTGAAAGTATACATCTCTTTGCTTACTATATCAGTAGTCGCACCTACGCCACGTTCAAACAGCTCGGTATGTTCAAATATTGGTACCCTTATTTCCTGGTAACCGAATATTTCCGCAGTTTCTCTCATAATCTTTTCAATATACTGCCACCTGGATGAATCCTCCGGTAAAATGTCATATGTTCCTCTGGGCGCTTTTATCAGCATATATTTCCTCCGAACCTTATTATACAAGGCATAGTTTTCATTCCTTGGATAATTCTAATTTAAGGCCCAGAGCTTGTCAACTTTGCGTTTTATCAGCTTTTCTATTGATTCGCAGTAAGATGCCGGGTCTTTAGGATTATAGGATGAAGTAAGCTTCCAATCCGCAGTATTGATGAACTTGCTGGCGGCACCTCCACCCATACCGATAATAGTCTGCCTCTCTTCTATCATCTGGATATTATAAAGACATTCCTGGCCTGGAAGGGAATAACCGGTATTTTCCATACCCGCTTTCATATATTTCTGTCGATACATGTAATAAGGCATATAACCAGCTTCTCGCAATCGGCTGGCAAAGAACTCTACTCCTTTTTGTACTTCGCTTATCCGGTCGCCAATACCATCCTTATCTTCCACTGCGGCCATTTCCGAGCCTCTTTTCAGAGATAAGGTATGAACAGTGACGTTTTCCGGAGCTAATTTGAGAATCGTATCTGCTGTGTAAATGTTTTCCGAAATTGTTTCTCCTGGTAATCCCACTATTAAATCCATATTTATTTGTCTGATACCTGCTTCTCTAACCCACTCGATCGATCGCACCACTCCTTCCTGATCATGATTCCTCCCTATAAGTTTTAATGTAGAATCATTCATGCTTTGAGGATTAACACAGATCCGGTCTACTCCCCCTTGTTTCAAGATTTTTAGTTTGTCTGGATTAAGGGTATCCGGTCTGCCTGCCTCTACCGTGATCTCTTGGGTCCTATGAGTAATGTACCTTCTGTTCAACAGATCCAGCATCTCCTCCAGATCCTTTGCAGAGAGCACGGTAGGGGTACCTCCGCCAATATATATTGACTGTATTGAGATATCCTGCTCTTGCAGGCAGTCGGCCATACGGTTCATTTCAATATATAAGGCCTGCAAAAACGGTTTTATCTCTGAATCGTAATTTTTAAGCACTGCACCAGGAAAAGAACAATAATAACAACGACTGGGACAGAAAGGGATACCGATATATATACTCACCATTTTCTTAGCCTTTTCTGGAGTCAGCAGAAATGGCCGGTTGTTCCGGGCTACTTCCAATAGCAAAGCCGTCTTTGACTCCTGCAGCATATAATCGTCCTGTAAAATATCAGTGATTTCTCTTTCGCTGAAATCATAATCCATAAGCCGATGAACCAGCTTTACCGGCCTCATACCGGTTAGAAGCCCGTATGCATTGATATTCCTATCCATATGCTGGCACAGCAATTGATAAGTGAACCGGCGGGCATACCATCTGGCCTCGTTGCTGGGTTCTGCTCCCGGACTGCTGAAATGGTATTCTTGCCGCAAGACGGTATTGCCCTCGGGCGAAAAGACGGCTCCCCTGACCACGGTTGATTCCCCCTGGGTTTCCATATTGACCTGCACAATAGTGGCATGGTGCCCTCCTTTTTCTTGTATTATCTGGCAGCCTGGAAAAGCTAAACGAACCAGTTCGTGCAAGGAATGATAAAGCTCGGTCGGTTTAAAGTCACAATGAATTAACATCATTCATCTCCATTCTTTCTGTTATATGAGCCCAGGTACTTCATGCTGTTGCAGTATATCTGTAATTCATCCAGGGCCTGGGCCAGATTTTGGTCATTACCACCAATCTCGACCTCAATATAGAAGCAAAAACTACCCTGCTTAATTCTATCGGGTCTGGATTCAATCTTATTTAGATTCAGATTTCTCACCGCAAATATCTCTAGAGCTTTATATAATGCTCCCGGCACGTCAGGCAGTGAACATATCAAACTGGCCTTCTGCCCACCCTTCAGAGACCCTTTGTTTTTAGTGATGTGAACAAAGCGGGTAGTATTATATTGATTTTGTATATCTTCCCTTATAATTTCCAATCCATAAATTGCTGCTGCCCGCCGGTTGCCTATCGCTGCAGCCTTTTTACTCTCGGTGCCTATAATCTGTAATGCCCTGCTGGTACTGCTGGTTATTTCTGTTCTGACCCCCTTCAAGCTGTGGTCGATAAAATCGCCGCACTGCATCAGGGCAGTTGGCTGAGATATGATTAGTTCTATTTCCTCCAACTGGTAGTTCTGAGCGGCAATCAAATGCTGACGGATAGGGATCACTATTTCCCCTTTAATACATACCGGGTATTCCTGTAAGCAATTGATGCATATATCAATGGACCCGGCCTGAGAATTGTCTATGGGAACCAGAACATCCTCAACTTCTCCCCCGGCCAGCATACGGAACAGCTCGGGTATAGAAGGGGCTGCCCAAACCTCCACATCATCTCCCCAGTACAGATGAGCCGCTTCTTCACTGAAAGTCCCGGCCGGACCCAGAACCGCGCACAGCATTACTTGACCCTCCTTCCGCAGGCCCGGGCAACAGGTTCAATCTCCCGCATCAAACGGCTGAATCCCTTTGGAGTAAGAGACTGCGGTCCATCGGAAAGAGCCTGGTCGGGATTGGGATGCACTTCGATCATGAGACCATCGGCTCCAGCGGCTATGGCTGCTTTAGACATAGGGGTGATAAGGCTTCTTACCCCGGTTCCATGACTGGGGTCAACCATAACCGGCAGATGGGATAATTCCTTGACCAGGGCTACCGCTGCCAAATCTACAGTATTTCGCGTCCAGGTCTCGGAAGAGCGTATACCTCTTTCACACATAATCACCCGGTAATTTCCTCCGGCCATGATATATTCTGCGGCCAGCAGCCATTCCTCTATAGTAGCGGATAAACCTCTTTTTAGAACCACCGGTTTATCTAACCTGCCCAGTTTCTTGAGCAAAGAATAATTATACATATTGCGGGCTCCTACCTGCAGTATATCCGAATATTCAGCTACCAAGCCAATATCTTCACTGTCCATAACTTCAGTAACCACCGGCATGTTCATATCCTGCCCTACCCGGGCCAGGATTTTAAGTCCATCCTCCCCATATCCCTGGAAACTATATGGTGAAGTCCGGGGTTTATAAGCGCCTCCCCGCAGCATGGAGGCTCCCGAAGCTCTGACTTTGAAGGCGGTCTCCTTAAGAATATCTTCGCTTTCTATGGCACACGGTCCGGCTACCACCAGCGTTTTTTCCCCACCAATAACACAGCCTTTTACCTCAAATTGTGTATTTTCCGCCTGCTGCATACGGGAGACCAGTAGTTGATTACCTTGTTTGGCTAATAAGTTTTTCATTTTCAATACCTCCTCAAAAATACAAATAACCTCTCATCCGTCTAGGGACGAGAGGCACTAAAACTTCCCGCGGTACCACCCTGATTGGCATAGATACCCACTTGAACAAGATACGGGATAATCCATCAAATCTCATCTAATAAAACAAAAAAACTTCTCCATCCTCCATGGGACGAGAAGCAATTATGCTGCCCGCGGTACCACCCAAATTGCCATTTGGCCCGCTTAGAAAAGATACAGGTCTATCCGATATCCCCTCTCTTTTAACGGTAAGAGTCTCCGCCACGACCTACTTGCTAATGTTTCAGCCGGGTGCTCCAGAGTGAACTTCAATATGCTTCCTTATGGAGATGCTTACAGCCGGTGACATCTCTTCTCTGAATAATTTCACATATCTACTTTACTCATTCATCACATTTAATATATTGAATTAAAGATTAGCATAGTTATATAAAAAAGTAAAGCTTTTATTTAGCACTGTCCTGACTGATACCTTAGTATCTTACGGGCCGAGATATCTTACATGGTTCCGTTGATAAATGGATTGTGTTTCCTTTCAAATCCTATAGTCGTACCAGGTCCATGGCCTGGGTAACACACTACATCATCCTCGTAGCATAATAATTTTTCTTTTATGTTCTGTATTAATTGGGGATAAGATCCTCCCGGGAAATCGGTCCGGCCTATGGAACCTTGGAACAGAGTGTCCCCTACGAAAATTATTTTCCCTACCTTGAGACAGATGCCACCCTGACTGTGGCCTGGGGTATGAATAACTTCCAATTCCACCGTATTGCCTATTTTAATAATGTCCCCCTCATCAATAAACTGGTCGGCAGCAGGGCTGGTAACTTTAGTTCCCATCATAAACGAGAAATTGGAAACCGCATTTTCCAGCATCTGAGCATCGTTCTTGTGAATCAATATTTTCGCCCCGGTGGCCTCTTTTACTTCCCGGTTGGCACCAATATGATCTATATGGCCA
>CAZBKS010000088.1:0-7730 GCA_964492475.1 uncultured Syntrophomonas sp.
AATACCGGTAACTGTTATAACAGAAAAGACTTTCATCAGTAATATGGAATTTATCAACATAATCCATAAGCCGATTGCTGTTTAGCTTTAGTGCTATTTCAATAAAAGAAGGATTGCACGACCTGGCAAATGCCTCGGAAAAACTCAACTGTCCATGCCCTTCTTCCTTCCAGCAGGAAATGGAAAGATCTTCAGAAAACCGATAGCTGCCGGAACAAAGAAATTCATCATCCCATTCCACTGTTTTTTCCTCCAGAGCTGCCGCCGCAACCAGAATTTTAAAAATAGATCCCGGGTGATATCTGCTTAAGGCCCGGTTAATGAGAATACTCTGCCCATCATTGTTGATTAGTTTTTCCATATCTGCGTAAGGGTTAAAAGCCGGCCTGCTGGCCATAGCCAGGACTTCTTTGCTGTTTACATCCAAGACCACTGCCGCTCCTTTGGACACCTTTTCGTTCATTGCTTTTTCGACAAGTTCCTGTACCCTGCTGTCTATAGTCAAAATCAAACAGCTTTTTTCACTATCCTGTTCCTGTCGCATGCGAAACATGAGCCCCTGAATGGTAATCCCACGTGCATCCTGAACCGATACTATCTCCTGGCCAGGCTCACTTCCTGCCAGGATATCGTCGTACAGCTTCTCCAACCCTGCTTTTCCCGAACTATCTTCACCTTTACCTACATAACCCAGCAGGTGGACGAGAAAACCATCTTGTCGATATCTTTTTAAAACTGGTGCAGTTATCACCCCTATAAGACCCGAATCATTAACGGCCTGAATCTCCTGCTGCTCCAGATCCGTTGCAATTCTAATAATGCTGCCCCCGGCGGCATTGGCTAGCTCCAGTTTTGATCTAATTGCTGTGCTGTCGGTATTATTCAGACAGGCGGCCAGGATTTCAGCTGCCTCTGCAATTCTTTGTTCTTCATTGGAGGGGACACTGCCGTTGGCTTTTATATCCCGGGGCAGGCAGTATAGGGCAGTGGAGTTAAGGATTTGTGTTAATGGCAGGTGATTGCGATCATAAATTTCACCTCGGGACCATTCCTTAATCGCAATCTTTTTGCTTCTCATGGCCGCTGCTTCTCTGGCCAGGGCAGGCCCCTGGAATAACTGGTAATAAGCTACCGCACCGGATAAAAACAGAAATCCTGCCAGGAAAACACACATCAGGGCAGCAATACGGCGCTTAATCACAAGAAAACCTCCTTATAAAGCCTGTAGTTTTATAATTGGCTGTCAAGGAGGTTGTTATACTCGTTATTTATCAATTATTTTAACCGGGAATGGCAAGGTGGCCAGTATCTCCATCAGTTCAGGTCTCGTATCCGCAGTACCTCGGATGATAACCGTCCCTTCCCTCTGGCTGATAGTAGAAACAATACCGAGGTGTTCATGGGCTTCAATAATTTTAGTCAGCATATCTATATCTTTAACTTCAACCCGAGCATATATGTCGGTCTTTATTTTAGCCACCTGCCCTTCTCAGTATCGAATTTTCCGGAACCGGCTCCAGGCTGGGAACTAGAATTCTCTGCTGAGGATGCCGGGCTCGGTCTATTTCCCTTCCTTCTTTATCGTACATACAGTATATATCCAACTTCTTGATTCCCTGTCCCGGCAACATAATTTCCATATCCTCACCTGGTCCAAAGTTGGCTCTTTGTTCAATCTCCAGTATTTTATTCTCATAGTCGTAATCTTTCACGATTCCGCAGAAATGAACTCGCATCTCCGGTATGTTTCTGTTAATATCCTGGAGCACAGGAGATTCTCCTTCTATAAAACCATTGGTAAAGGCTCTGGTAGCAGTACCGGAAAGCTCGTTAGCCCAGGATTCTATTTGTTCCGGGGCAAATGCACTGCCATTGGCTGCATAATGATCTATGGCACAAGCATATGTAGATGCTGCACTGGCCACATATAATGGACTTTTCATTCTCCCTTCAATTTTAAAGGCATCTATACCTGCCTCCATTAGTTGGGGAATATATTCTATAAGACATAGATCCCGCGAATTCAGGATATAGGTTCCTTTTTCATCCTCATGAATAGGAAAATACTCTCCAGCTCTCTTTTCTTCCATCAGAGTATAAGAATAACGGCAGGGATGAGCACATTCTCCCCGATTTCCGCTCCTGCCCACCATGTAATGTGATAGGAGACAGCGGCCTGAATAAGAAACACACATGGCTCCATGGACAAAGACTTCTATCTCTACCTCTACCCTGCTTTTAATTTCAATTATCTCCTGCAGGCTAAGCTCGCGTGCCAGCACGATCCTTTTTGCCCCCAGTTCACTGTAAAATTGAGCGCTTTCATAATTGCTCACGCTGGCCTGGGTGCTTATGGTAACCGGCAGTTCGGGAGCATACCGCAAGGCCATTTTCATTACCCCCGGGTCCGAAATTATCAGACCGTCAACCCCAATGGCAGCCAGCTCTTGCAGGTATTCCGGCAAGCCAAGCAGATCCTGATTACGGGCTAAAACATTAACCGCTATATAAACCTTTTTTTGTCGGGCATGGGCGAATTCAAGCCCCTCCTTAATTCCTGACACGCTAAGATTACCGGCATAAGCCCGCAGGCTGTATTCTTTCCCACCGAGGTATACCGCATCTGCTCCGAATAAGCAGGCAATTTTCAGTTTTTCCAAATCCCCCGCCGGCAGTACCAGTTCAGGGCGTTTCATAAGCAGAACCTCCTAAAAGTGTGGTAAAAGCCTGTGACAGCAGGATGGATATCCAGGCTCAAGTTAATGCAGCGGAAAGGAAGATTCAGAAAAGACAGTTTTATCACAAGCCTTCAAAAACAAAGCGGAAAGCAGTAACCCATGCTGCCCCTCTCTTTTCCCCTCCTGGTGCTCAATCTATGTAGTATGCTTTAGCCTGCAAATGTTCACTGTAGGTCTTGCTGAATTGATGGCTTCCATCGCCCCGGGCTGCATAATACAAATATTCATGCTGCTCCGGGTTTAAAGCCGCATCAATAGCCTCCTGGCCGGGGCAAGCAATAGGAGCCTGTGGAAGTCCGATATACTTGTAGGTATTATACGGTGAATCAATCTCCAGATCTTCATAATATACTATATCCTTGTCCTCCTGGTTCAGAGCATATAAAACGGTAGAACACATTTGCAAGAGCATTCCTTTTTCCAGGCGGTTTTCTATCACTCCGGAAATGACCTTTCTTTCGCTGTCTATCATAGCTTCCTTCTCAATCATAGAGGCGATGATAATAGTATCGTAAACGTTCATACCGTGAACCAAAGCCTGCTTTTCAAATTCACCCTTCCAAAGCTCTTGGAAATTATTCAGCATGGCATTCACTATCTCAGCAGCTTTGGTGTCTTCAGCTATTACATAAGTATCGGGAAAGAGAAATCCTTCCAGATACGATTTACCTGGTCCTGGTTTGGCCAACTTAAGGAATTCGTAATTATAATCAGTGTTAATAGCTTCCTGCCAATCCTCAATAGTACAGATGTCTTTTTCCACCAGCAATTTCCCAATCTGGTCCACTGTATATCCTTCTGGTATAGTAAAAGATATGGTTACTACCTTCCCCTCCGAGATAGCTTCTGCTATGTCAGCTAGTGATTGGCTGCGGCTGAATTGATAGTGCCCTACTTTCAAGCTGCTGTCCAAACCTTTATGGCGGCAGTAAGCCAAAAATAAGGTTTCATTTCGGATCAGACGGTTACTGTATAAAAGCTCGGCCACCTGACTGGCAGTACTGCTTTCAGCTATTCTAACGTCTATGCGGGTACTATCTCCAGGATCTACAGGGCTGAACTGCATTAACAATATATGGTATCCGGTAAAAGCAAGTCCAACCAGTAATAAAATGACCGGCAGGACTACCCGGGTCACTTTTCTATTCATCATCAGCTTTAACTCACTCACTTCTTTACACCTTTCTCCAGAATGCTTTCTGCTTAATCTTCGGGCTGCTCATCCATCTGCTGGGGTTGATAGCCTTCGGGTCCGGTCCCGGTGTTATCACTATCCTGATCCTCCTGCTGACTGTCCTCCTGAATATCGGTTTCAGTATCTGCCGGGGGTTCTACCGGGTCTATTATCTCTACTGCTCCGGGAGGACCAACATAGGTGATCTCATCAAAAGGTTTATACCGGTCCCGGGCCAGCTGTTCACTGCTTATAAGCTTACCTGCATTATCATAGTAAGCACGGAAAGATCTAACTACATACCCGGGAAATCCTTTATGGTCTACCCGGCTCTCACCCGTTTTCATTTCAGGATCTATTTCGTCCCGGTATTCAAACGGAATAATCTCATCCACCACATGACTGGTTTGAATATTTTTTTTATAATCAAGATGTCCGTATATATTTACACTTAGTTTTCCACCCCCGGCCAGTGCCCTAATATACACCGGATAATCCGTGTTATTCTTAAAGCGAAAATCGCTAGCCCCATAAGCAACCGTAGCATCCAAACCAAGTGGCACATAGGAAACTGCCAGGCCATGGTTGTGTCTTTCAACTATATCTAATCCAGCCAGAAGACAGGCGTTATACAAGGTGGAAGATACCTGACATATCCCGCCTCCTAGTCCAGGTTCCAGGGTATTGCCTACAATTACCGGGGCATCCCGAAAGCCAGTTGCTATAGTGCGCGGACCTACAGTTTTATTAAACGAAAATTCTTTACCGGGTCTTACAATATGACCGTTAACCGAGTTGGCGGCCCGGGTAAGATTATGAGTTCTATCTATTTCGGCCACCCGGTACCAAGTAACATAGGAGGCCAGTTCGCCCATAATTTCAAGATCTTGGGCGGTAACTTCCGGCTGCTGTTCGATAATGGATATTTTTGCTCTTACTGGCTCCAGTCCTCCCCATTGATTGGGAAGCTGCTTAAAAGTTGCCTGCATGTCCACTGTCTGGCCGCTGACTTCGGGTATCACTACAAGTCCCTGACTGGAATCCATATCGAGCCCGGCATCCACCGCTTCCTGGCCCAGTACTCCGTTCCAGGTTTCCAGCAGGGCCTGCTTGACTTCACTATCATAGGATACCGGGACTGGATAATTATATTCCCTGGAACCACTCAAATTGGTTATTTTAGATAATATATCCCGTTCTCTTTCCTGCTGAAAAATACCTTTTACTGCTTGCCCAGCATCGACCTCTTTACAGATATCCCGCATTACCGTGCTATACTGATACTTATCAGCATAAAATACTACTGGTATGGCGTAAGCCTCATCCAGATACAACTGCAATTGCTGCTGGGCCTCGGCCGGTGAACAACCCTGCACTGGTATTCCAGCAATTTTGACCCCGGGTAAAAACTTATCAGACAGGAAGAATTGCTTATAAAAATATCCTCCCACTCCTGACAAAATAACTATACTGGTTAATAACAAGGCAAGGTAAACTCTTTCTTTCCCCTTAAACAAAACCCATCCCCCAAAACCGCCGTATTCTAATAAAATTATACTATAACTCAAAAAACTAACTTATATATTGTAACCCATACCAACAATATTTTAAAATAAAAAAAGAAGCCCTTAAGGCTTCATTTTTTACTTATATTTCTTCGTTTTCTGTGAGTTCCTGCCATACATCGGCTACCATTTCCCACTCTTCATCATCATCTATGTCAGCAAGAAATTCGTTGCCTTCTTCGTCATACATTACCTTAAATATTACCACTCCGCCGTCTTCAACTTCTCCGTCCGATTCATCTTCTTCTGCTTCTTCAAAAAAGAATTCGTCAAGTGGCAGCAGAACCCGGTACTTGTTATCCTGAATATCCAACTCGGCGATCAGTTCAAACTCCATCTCTGCGCCTTCTTCATCTACCAACACCAGCACAGGATATTCTTCCTCAAAAAGTTCTTCGTCGCTCATATATTCACCTCTTCTTTCAAGCTACAGCAATTCTATAGTTTGCCTGCTGATTTGTCAAATAGCTTTTCCGTAATTTGTTAACAAGCTAACGCCTGACCCCATCCAGATAGTTCTGCAGAATAGTAACTGCGGCTAATTTATCAATAACTTTTTTCCTTTTGGCTCGGGAAACATCTGCTTCCAGCAGAACTCTCTCGGCAGCTACAGTGGATAATCGTTCATCCCAGAATGCTGTTTTAATTCCAGTAAATTCTTCCAGGATAGTAGCAAATTCTTTAATTTCAAGAGCTTTGGGGCCAATGCTGCCATCCATATTTCGCGGGAGACCTACGACAATCATCTTAACCTCACAACTAATACATAATTTTTGAATATGTTCCAAATCCTGCTGTAAAGATCTGCGTTCCAGGACTGAATGACCCCCGGCCACTATCTCCATAGGGTCACTTATCGCAATCCCAATTCTTTTAACCCCCACATCTAAGCCCATTATTCTCATAAAAGGTACTCCTTATACTACAAAAAATAAAATCCCCATGCCAAGCATGGGGAAATATATTGACTTGTTTAACTGCTGGTTAAGTACTCTCTTACCAGTACCTCCATAATCTCATCCCGGTCTACTTTGCAAATGAGGCTGCGGGCATCATTATGACTCGTAATATAAGCCGGATCACCAGAAATCATATACCCAACCATCTGGTTAACTGGATTGTACCCCTTCTCTTCCAGCGATTTATATACGGACTGCAGAATCTCCTTGACGCGCTCCTCGCTTTCCCTTTCGCGTTTAAAACTGACAGTTTCCCCCATTCCCTGAGTCATACACCACACCTCCTCTAATGTAAAGATTTCTACATTGCTCTGGAAATCCCTTTGTTTATGCCAGGATTTTTTCTACCATTTCTCTCGCAGCAGCCAGAGCCTCATCCAATTTACTCTTGTCTCTGGCGCCAGCCTGTGCCATATCCGGGCGTCCTCCTCCACCGCCGCCGGCAACTTTGGCTGCGGTGCCTACAATATTACCGGCATGGAGGCCTTTATCAATCAGATCCTTGCTTACAAAGGATACCAGCGAAACCTTATTCTGGCTGACCGAGGCTAAGAGTACAATGCCGCTGCCGAGTTTGTCTTTAATTTTTTCGGCATTTTCTCTCAAGGTACCTGCATCCTGCGCTTCCACCTTTTCAATCAATACTTTGCTGCCGGAAAGATCGTAAGCCTTATTAATCAAATCCTCATTGGAAGCACGCGATAGTTTTCCCTTCAGGTTTTCAATTTCTTTCTCGTGTTCTTTAACTGTATGCTGTATAGTTTCTATTTTGTGTCCTATTTCGGCTGGAGCTACTCTGAGCACTGAAGCTGCTGCTTTCAGGGTTTTTTCCATCCCGTTAAGATATTCCAGCGCTCCTCGCCCGGTCAGAGCCTCTATTCTTCGAAGTCCCGAGCCCACACTACCCTCGGATAGTATTTTAAAGATGCCTATTTGACCGGTGTTCCTGACATGGGTACCACCACATAGTTCCATGCTGACTCCTTCAACTTCCACCACCCGCACCTGCTCGTCGTATTTCTCACCAAACAGGGCTATAGCTCCGTATTCTCTGGCATCTTCCAGCCCGGTAACCTGCGTCCTTACCTCATATACTCCCTGTATAAATTCATTTACCATATTTTCTATTTTGAGCAGTTCCTCTTCTGAAAGAGAAGCCAGATGCGAGAAATCAAATCGCAGTCTGGAAGGCTCTACCAGCGAACCCTTCTGCTGGGCATGTGCACCCAATACCTGCCGCAGAGCCTTATGCAGCAGGTGGGTGGCGGTATGATTTCTGGCAGTATCCAATCTC
>CAZBKS010000089.1:0-7692 GCA_964492475.1 uncultured Syntrophomonas sp.
TTATACAGTCATTCCATGAAACATTAGAAAATGAAGAATTGTTTTCAAAGATCATAGAGCTCTTCCCGTACCCAGTACAGGTTTTTTCCCTTGAGGGGACTTCGCTTATGATCAACAAAGCCATGGCCAGGGAGTTTCAGATTTGGAATCCAGAGATGCATGTGGGCCAATACAATGTTTTTTCTGATCCCATCAATGTTAGGCTGGGCATAGCAGATCAAGTCCGGCAGGTTTTAAAAGGAGAAACAGTTTATTCAAAGGATATCAGTGTTCCATATAAGGACATCATTGAACGCTATGGTGGAGGTGATAGTGATATCAAAGCCATGTATCAAGATATCACCGCTTTTCCTCTCCTGGGAGCAGACAATAAACCCGCCTACTTCGTCGCTATTTTCTTTACCAAAAAAGTCTATCGCGGTAAACAGGAGATCACGGAGGCTAGAGAATACATGGAAAGCCACTGGCAGGAGCAGTTTAACATAAATGACATTGCTAAACAGGTTAATTTGAGTATATCGTACTTTTCGCGCCTTTTTAAAAAACACGTTGGCTGCACACCTCACCGTTATTACATAAATATTAAGATTAACAAAATCAAGGAGAAGCTATTGGACCCCGATATTACTATTTCTGAAGCGTTTTCTGCCTGTGGTGTGGATTACCATGGGTATTATGCCAGGCTCTTTAAAGAGAATACCGGTTTTACGCCAACAGATTATCGAAAAATGCTTAAATAAAAAAGAATCAGGGGTATACAGGAGTTCCAAAGTCTATGGACGGCTTTGGAACTTTTCTGTTTATATAAGCAATATCCCGTCTAAAAATGAGTTTTATCTCCTATTCGAAGTGACTAATTTGTTTTTATACTTGACTTAGCGATCACAACAGGTCAGTAAAAAAGATGGAGGGTATTTGTTTGGGTGGGAAAAGGAGCAAAGAGCAACTCCTCCAAGAAATTATGGATTTTCAAAAAGTTTTGGAAGAAAAACTTGAAACACAAGCCCGAATGATAAAAGGATTGCAAATGCTTGTTGCCAACGAAGCGCTCTTTTTTCAAATTATAGATTATTTCCCTTATCCAGTTGCCGTATTTACACAAATGCGGCAACTGGTAGCGGCTAATAAAGCATTCATAATGGAAACCGGCCTATGCAAAATTGATTTGGAAAAGGGCGCATATAGCATCCTGAGAAAGAAATCTATTGATAATTATCAAATTTATAATGCTGTAGAACAAGTATTTTCCGGGCAAACCACATTTGTAAATGAACTAAATAATTCGCTCTCTTTATTTTTTGAATATGAACAGCAACATAGAACACCTTCATTCCCTTGCAAAAATGCTGTTTTTTTTCCTGTTAGTGATGACAATGACTTGATTACTCATGGAGTGGCCGCTTTTTTGAAGTGAGCAAATAATACGAATAAGGAGGTTTGGTTTCACCTGTAGTAAAAAACTTACGTTGGATAATAATTATTAAGGAGGCCGATAAATGAAACGCAGCTTTTTGTTATTAACTTTTTTGCTGGGGCTTATAATCGTTGCATTTCCGTCCACAGTGCTGGCATTGCCGGACGGAGTTCCATCAAGTTTACCCGCACCCACTATATCAAACCTGGAATTATTGACCTATGACGACGGGGTTCCCTATTTCCGTGTGGAAGTCACAGTACCTGCAAGCGTGCTGACTTTAGACCAGGAACGTCCTACTGATGGCTGGGCTAACCTTGAGACCGACGGCAGAATTGACGATGGAGAATGGGGGTCCACCGGGGGAGGCGGCGGCCATCTGGATGTTTATTCAGATAATGAAAATGCGGTTCCCGGCAAGACCAATACATTTTATGTAACCTATGATGTGGAAGACGAAGGCGATTTAACTGAAACGGTCATTAATGCAAGAAAATATACTTACAGATTGCGCCTAAGCTATACATACAATTATGGCGACGGCCCCGGTGAATTCGATGAAATAATATCACCTTGGTCCACCGAATTGTCCAACCAGTCCGGAGCTTTCTATAAAGGAGCCAGCTCGTGGGCTGTTGCGGAACTCGACAAGGCTCAGGGGTACGGCTTTATAACCGAACGCATCAAAAACAATATGGCCGGCAAGATTACCCGGGAAGAATTTGCTGAAGTAGCCGTTAAACTGTATGAGACTTATACCGGTCAGGCAGGTACGGTCGGCAGCGCCAGCTTTGTGGATACCACCAACCCGGAAATATTGAAAGCTGCCAACTTGGGCCTGGTAGCCGGAGTGGGCAACAATAAATATGCACCCAACCAATTGGTCACCAGAGAACAAATGGCTACCATTCTGCTCCGGGCTTTGAAAGTCATAAACCCGACCGCTGATTTTAGCACCGCCGGGGCTGCAGCTTTTGCCGATGATGCCAAAGTAAAGACCTGGGCCCGGGAGGGGGTATACTACTGTTCAAAAGCCGGGATCGTAACCGGAGTGGGCAGCAACAGGTTTGATCCGGAAGGTAATGCAACCCGCGAGGCTGCAGTAATCGTATGCACCAGGGCATATGAGTATTACAAATAAGAGGATATTTACTGATGGGAGCCTGCTGATGCAGCGGGCTCCCATCATAAATTGAAATATTTAGATGATATATTTGTTGGGAACAACAGCTCCACGAAGGAGGTTTTTTAATGAACAAGATAAAAGGGTTAATTAAAGCCGCATTTTTTATGATGGCAGTTTTGTTTATTATTCAGATCATACCGCAGACATCCTTGGCGGAAACAACTACTTTAACACATTATGACCGAGTACAAGGATATTTCAAAATGAAGGTGACTGGTACCAATGCGGTTGTAACGGGTTTTAATCCCAATACAAATGTTTGTAGTTGTACTATTCCGACCACCTTCACCATGGATAATATTACTTATACCGTAATTGGTATTGAACGAAATGCCTTCAAAGGTCATGTTGAATTAAATACCGTTACTATACAAGATACGATAGTAAACATCGGAGATTATGCATTTATGGGTTGTAGTAATTTAACTACTGTGAACATGCCTGCAAGAATGAACAGCATTGGGCAATCTGCCTTCAGTGACTGTCATAGCCTGACGAATATTACCATTCCTGAAGGAATAACCGTGCTGCCATACTATTTGTTTAGTGATTGCCATAGCTTGACTTCGGTAGATTTGCCAGACAGTCTTGCTGCTATAAACAATTATGCTTTTTCTGGATGCAGTAGTCTGAGCAATATAGAATTGCCACATGGTGTTACCAATATTTACACAGGAGCGTTTATTAGGTGTACTGCATTAAGAAGTATCGCCATTCCCAGCGGAGTAACGAGAATATACGACCGCGTCTTTCAGAATTGCAGCAGCCTGATTGATGTGACACTACCGGAAGGGGTAATTTCTATTGAAGACGCCGCTTTTGACCATTGCAGCAGTCTTGCCCAAATTCGTCTTCCCAATAGTTTGCAGCGCATGGGTATACAAGTTTTCAGCTATTGCAGGAGTCTTAATAATGTTACTCTGCCGGGTAATTTAACCAAGGTAAGTAATGGAACTTTCAAGGGATGCAGCAGTCTGACCAGTTTGTTCATTCCCTCGAGCATTACTGATTTTGGCAATTCAGTATTTGAAGGTTGCAGCAGTTTAAAAAGCTTCGCTTTCCCTGATACTGTAATCCGAACAGATGGAATAATGTTCAGGGATTGTACCAGTCTGGAAAGCGTTAAATTTTCAGCCCGAACCAGCCAAATAGGCAGTTACTATTTTCATAATTGCACCAGTCTAAGGACTATAACCATCCCAGAGCATATAACTTTCTTGGGTGATCATGCCTTTGATGGCTGTACTAATTTAACCGAAGCCAACTTCCTGGGAGATGCGCCTTATGTAAATGACTTTGGTGTTTACGTATTCGACAATTGTGCTGCGAATTTCAAAATCAAATATATTTTCGGGAAAAGCGGATGGAGTAATCCGTTTCATGGCTATCCGGCGGAATGTGTTATAGAGTTGAACAGTGATATTCCAGATGCTTCAATCCCCATCGATATCGATCCCAATGCTTTGGGAAAGATACCTGATGGCATAACTGCCAACCTGTTAACCCTTAAGGCACAGGCCGGGGTGGGCTTCGTGAAGCTGGACTGGAACAGTATTATCGATTCCCGGGGCGTATCAGGATACAACGTTTATAGATCCACCAGTTCGGGAACTCAGCCCAATACTCCGGTTGCAAGCAATAATTATACTGACATCACCTACATTGATTCCAATGTGGAGACCGGTATTACCTACTACTATATTGTAAAGCCGGTTTTTGCAGATAACAGCATCGGGACTGCTTCCAATGAAGCAGCAGCTGCACCCAGGGAGGCAGCCGGGACTATTCAACTGACCATCGATAACCCCATAATGAGCGGCAACGGGGTATTGAAGGAAATTGATTCGGGGTATGGCACTGTCCCGGTAATAAAAGACGGCAGTACATTTCTTCCTATCCGGGCACTAGTTACCGAAATGGGTGGTAATATTGATTGGGATGGTACCCAGAAAAAAGTTACCATTGATTTTGATGGGATAACAGTAGAATTGTGGATTGGTCAAACCAAAGCACGGGTTGACGGTACCGAAACAATAATGACGGCATTACCATTTGTATCTGCAAACGGTCGCACCATGCTGCCCCTCAGATTTGTCGGAGAAAGTTTGGGCTGCGATGTATCCTGGGACAACATCACGCGATCAGTTACTATCGACTATGATACGGCAGCCGTGAAAACCCCATCCGTCACTGACACTGCAGTTGTCCCGTCTGCTTTACTGCCAGCCGGGGTGCCAAGCAGGATTCCGGCTCCCTCAATTTCTAATCTGCAGTGTTTAAAGGATGACAGCGGCGTTCCATATTTCCGGTTGGAAGTGACCATTCCTGATGCTGTAAGGACTTTGGATCAGGTGCGCCCTGCTGATGGCTGGGTTGATCTGGAAAGCCTCAAAATAGTTGATGATGAAGAGGAGATTGCAGATGGCGGAGGTCTGGAAGTATTTATGGAGGCACCTGTACCCGGAAAATCAGGAGTATATTATATTACTTTTGAAGTTTTAGACGAGGGGGGTCTGTCTGAAACCTTGATAAATGAAAGGAAATATACGTTCAAGACTCGTTTTAGTTACGCGTACGGTGTTAAAGACGGTTATGAGTATGTATATTCGCCCTGGTCAAATGAATTATCCGGACAATCGGAAAGCTATTATAATTACGAATAGGCGGACGATAAACTGCGCTGCTTATTAGCAGTGAGCATAACGGGATAACCTTCTTGTAGGTACCAGATAAAAAATCAATTGAGAGCCATGATGTTCTAAAAATAGGTTAAGCTTTGTTGGCACCAGGGATTCGCAGGCCGCTATTTCTTAAAAGATAGCGGCCTTAACCATTATACTATCTGGGTTATATAAATTGCACTCTAAGCATCGTATTGATCATACGATAACGGCACAAGCTATAGGAAAGGAGGCGTGAATTGTGACTATTTCGGAACAGGAGTTGAAAAAGCAAAACCGGTTAGTAAATGAAAAATCCCCCTACCTCCTGCAGCATGCCCACAATCCCGTGGACTGGTATCCCTGGGGGGAGGAAGCCTTTGCCCGGGCCAAAGCTGAGGACAAGCCAGTATTCTTAAGTATAGGTTATAGCACCTGTCATTGGTGTCATGTTATGGAGAGAGAATCTTTTGAAGACCAGGAAGTGGCCGATCTTTTAAATGAAAACTTTATTGCTGTCAAAGTAGATCGAGAGGAAAGACCTGATATCGACACCATATATATGGATGTATGCCAGGCTATGACCGGCCATGGGGGATGGCCGCTGACCATTGTGATGACCCCGGATAAAAAGCCTTTCTATGCTACCACCTATCTGCCTAAAAATAACCGGCAGGGATTGAGCGGACTTATGCATGTTCTATCCAAACTGCATGAATTATGGATAAGTGAAAGAGATATGGTGATTAATTCCAGTGATCAAATAAGCGACTATATAAAGACCCTGGATGAAAATAGTCCGTCTTCAGTAATATCAAATGAAATATTTCATAAGGCTTTCGAGCAGCTTGCCTCCAATTTCGATCAGGTGCACGGAGGATTTGGACGGGCTCCCAAATTTCCCAGTCCTCATAACCTCTACTATTTGATGCGGTACTATGAGTTGAACAAGGAAGCTAAAGCACTGGAAATGGTGGAGAAAACCCTGCAGTCTATGTATCAGGGAGGGATATATGACCATATAGGTTTCGGCTTTGCCCGTTATTCGACGGACCGGTACTGGTTGGTACCCCATTTTGAAAAAATGCTGTACGATAATGCTATGCTGGCCATTGCCTATCTGGAAGCTTACCAGCTTACCGGCAGGGATATCTATGCCAGAGCTGCGCAGGAAGTTTTCACTTATATTTTACGGGATATGACTTCTCCCGGAGGTGGATTTTATTCTGCTGAAGATGCGGATTCTGAAGGAATAGAAGGCAAATTCTATGTGTGGACCGAAGAAGAAGTTATTTCACTGCTGGGGGAGAAAGAAGGGGGACAATTCTGCCGACTGTATGATATAAGCAGAGGTGGGAATTTTGAAGGTAAAAATATTCCTAATCTGATCAAGAGAATGCTGGATGAAAAAGAGAGGCAGCAAATTGAGCCGCTGCGGCAGCTGCTTTTTGAGCATCGTGAAAGAAGAATGCACCCGCACAAAGATGACAAGATTTTAACCGCCTGGAACGGGATGATGATAGCAGCACTGGCGATAGGCGCCCGGGTATTAAAAGATCGTAGTTATCTAAAGGCGGCAGAAAAAGCAGTATCCTTTATCCTGGACCAAATGAGAAGGGAAGATGGGAGACTGCTGGCCCGTTATCGTGACCAGCAGGCGCTTTATCCCGCCTATGCCCTGGATTATGCTGCAATGGTATGGGCGCTTATTGAGCTTTATCAAGCCGGATTTAACAGCCGGTATTTGGAAACAGCGGTAGAGTTGAACCAGGATTTAATTAACTACTTTTGGGATGAAGAGCAGGGGGGAGTATTCTTCTATGGCAAGGATGGAGAGCAGTTGTTAACCCGCCCCAAGGAGATTTATGACGGAGCGATTCCTTCCAGCAATTCATTATGCGTTATGAATTTTATAAGGCTGAGCCGTATAAGTGGGGATATCTCGTTGGACCGGAAGGCTGAGCAAGTGATAAGATTGTTCAGCGCTAAGGTTAAGGAACAGCCGGCAGCCTATGCTTTTTTCCTCTCTTCAGCATTGAATTACTTCCATCCAGGTAAGGAAATAGTAATAGTAGGTGATAAAGAGGATTCGGACAGTTTGAGCTTTGTAAATACAATTAACTGCAGCTTTATGCCCCGGGCCCTGGTATTGTTGAAAGAGGACACGGATAACGAATTTATGGATAAGATTCCCTTCCTCCAGGAAATGAAAAAAGTAAATGATCGGGCGACGGTATATCTATGTGAAAATAATGCCTGCCTGCCCCCCATAAATACTCTAGAGGCCTTTAACCAGCAGCTCATGCAAAGCTAATCCAGGGGGTCAGGCACTGACTTACTAACTTATATTGGGAAGCGGGGGGGGGGTGCGTTTGGCAGGGGTTTTTTTTTTGTGTTGATTGGCGCCGCCCCCGCGAAGGTGGTGCTATACC
>CAZBKS010000090.1:0-7663 GCA_964492475.1 uncultured Syntrophomonas sp.
ATGATGCTGATATCAACAAAGTCAATTTCATAAACATCGGCTCCGCTGATTTCTTCACCAGCATCGAAAAGGATATCGATTTTTCCTGGATATACTGGGGCTGGACAGGGATAGAGGCATCGAATAAGAATATTGATCTCAACTTCATCCAGATAAGCAAGGAAATCGAGGCCCTGGATTTTAACACTCCAGTGTTAATAAGCAACGAAAGCAAAATTGCCCAGGACCCGGAACTTGTCAAGAAATTTTTAGAGGCTACTGCCAGAGGTTATGAATATGCCATCGCATCACCCGACGAAGCGGCTACACTGCTGGTTAAAAATGTTCCAGAATTGGACAGCAAACTGGTTAAAGCCAGTCAGCAATACCTGGCCGGACAGTATCAGGCTGATGCTCAACGCTGGGGTGAAATGCAGCTTGAGGTTTGGAAGAGTTATGCTGACTTCATGTTTGAAAATGCTTTAATCGAAAGCAATATCGAGGCGGATAAAGCTTTTACCAATGAATTTCTGCCCTAGAAGTCTGGTGAAAAAGTCTAAAGCTCAGGGGTATGTTCTGGAGTGTAATACCACTTAAAGATAGGACGATAAATATGGCCAAAATCATCGCAGATAAAATAAGTAAGACCCTGGATGGACTATATACCCTGGCAGATATATCCTTAACTGTGGGTGAAAATGAAATAGTAGTGGTCCTGGGGCCCAGCGGGTGCGGCAAAAGCACCTTGTTAAACATTATATCCGGATTATTGAAGCCCGATAGCGGAACTATTAAGATTGATGGAGAAGACTGGACCGGGAAAACTGCTAGAGTCAGTTATATGCAGCAGAAAGACTTATTGCTGGATTCCCGCAACATACTTGATAATGTTACCATTCCTTTATTATTGAAAGGAATACCTCAACGGGAAGCCCGCGATTCTGCCCACAGCTATCTGCCTGATTTCGGGCTGGATGGCTTTGCCCATTATTATCCCCGTCAGCTTTCAGGAGGAATGCGTCAGAGGGCAGCACTTCTGCGCACCTATCTTTTTGCCAGTGACATACTGCTTCTGGACGAACCATTTGCGGCCCTGGATGCTATAACCCGCAGGAAAATGCACCTTTGGCTCCTGGAACTGTACAAGCGTTATCAATCTTCCATCCTTTTTGTAACTCATGATATTGAAGAAGCTTTAATGCTGGCTGACCGGATATATATATTCAGCCAGCGGCCGGCCGTTATCAGAAAGGAACTGCGGCTGGATAAAACAAACGCCTTTAACGCCGAGATGAAAATGGACATATTAGCTATTTTAGAGGAGGAGAGCAATGAAAGTCATTTTTAAAGACGAATACGCTAAGAATTACGATGACTGGTATACCACCCAAATCGGCAGTTTTGTTGACATGGTGGAAACCAATGCTGCTTTAGCTCTTTTCGCACCCCAAAAGGGCATGAAAATACTGGATGCCGGATGCGGCACCGGTAATTTTAGTATTAAACTGAGCCAATTAGGCTGCATGGTTACCGGTATAGATATTTCGCCGGATATGTTGAATATTGCCCGCAGCAAAAACAGCAGTGACCTTTCGGTGGAATATTTGGAAATGGATCTTAAGCATCTGAGTTTTCCCGATGATTCTTTTGATGGGGTATTTTCCATGGCCGCCTTTGAATTTATCGCAGAAGCAGAGCAAGTATACCAGGAATTATATCGGGTATTGAAACCCGGTGGCAAACTGTTGATCGGCACCATAAACAAGGACAGCAGCTGGGGCCAATTGTATCTAAAAAATGCTCAGGAGAATAAGAACTCGGTATTCAGTCATGCGATATTTTATAATGCAGATGATCTAAAAAAATTAAACCCGCAGTATTTATCTGCCAGTACAGGATGCCTGTTCATCCCGCCTGGTCAGAAAGCTGCGGATTACTCTCTGGACAACGAGGCCCGTCTGGCAGATAGTGAAATTCCAGGTTTTATTATCTCCATGTGGGAAAAGCCATAGAGAGCGAGGTATTCAGCCTCGTTCTCAGACCGTAAAAATAGCCGCATCAGAAAGCCCGTTCAATCGACGCACTTGTTACGGGGACATTCCTCCTTGAGGTGTGTCCGCATGCCGTACTCGCCTCAATCACGGGCTTTCCAGCTGCCTTGCTCTTAACCTTTTTTGTTGCTCTCAAGGGCGGGAAATTATCTGCTAGCAGGGTTATATTACTTTTTTACGTCCGATAGATGTTTCCCACATCTTGCAGCGATCGCCCCAGTATGCCAGAACCTCTTTATTCCTTTTGATACAAACCACTTCGCACATATTAGGGCATCCCTGGCACTCAAAACTGCTGCCGTGGAACTGACCTTCCATAATAAAGGTATCCCCTTTAAAGACGGTAGCACATCCGTGCTGTTCTATGTATTCTCTGGCCAGTATAGCTGCCCCTATTGCACCCATCACATCATGATGAAGGGGAACGTTTACCTCCATTTGCAGTATTCTTTCAAATGCTTTTTTAAGACCTGCGTTGGCTGCCACTCCTCCCTGGAATATTATGGGGGCTTCAATTTTTTTACCTTTAGCAACATTGTTTAAATAGTTTCTAACCAGAGCTTCACACAAACCCATAAGTATGTCTTCTATCGGATAGCCCATCTGCTGCTTATGGATCATATCAGACTCGGCAAATACTCCGCAGCGTCCGGCAATTCTCACTGCCTGTTTTGATTTTAGAGCGGTTTCTCCAAAATCCTGTATTAAAATATTTAATCTAGATGCCTGCTGGTCCAGAAAAGATCCGGTGCCTGCTGCGCATACCGTGTTCATGGCAAAATCATTTACTATGGAACCCTGCAAAACAATTATTTTAGAATCCTGTCCGCCAATTTCAATAATGGTCCGCACCTCAGGATAGTAAGAGGATGCCGCTACCGCATGGGCAGTGATTTCGTTCTTGACTACGTCGGCTCCCAGGATAATATCGGCCAGATGACGACCGCTGCCGGTGGTACCCACCCCAATGATCTGGTCATCATTTATTCCCTCCATAACCTGTTTATATCCCTCTTTTATGGCCTTTACCGGATTCCCTTCGGTTCTTATATATATTTTCCCGGCTATATGCGCAGCTTCGTCCATTAAAACAAAATTACTGCTGACCGATCCAATGTCAACTCCCAGGTAATAGGACATTGTTTTCCCTCCTTAATGCGTTAAAGTTAGTGCTCTCTTCCGTTTCAGCATATCAGTGAAAGCTTCCAACCGGGTTTGAATACCGGCAGTACCTGCATGCTCATCAAAATAAAGGGTCATGTAAGGGATAGCCTCTTCTTTGCTCACCATGCCCAGTACTGATTGAGCAACGATCTCCGGCATGCAGGTTAATGGGCCTACCTGAATTACTCCATCGAACTTTTTCCTGGCATAATTAACCGTAGAACCCACTGTTTCCAACCCATGCCCGCCCACGAAATAATTTAAGTAAGGACTGGCACATCTGACCAGGTGCTTGCGATGGGATTTCTTGGCCAGCCCTCCCAGCAAATGGTCATTAAGCCAATCGCTTATATAGATGGAATTATCCACTTCAACATTCAGCCTGCCCAGGCAGCGGGCTATACTGCAGTTGGCCATAGGTTCCAATACAGTATATATCTCACCTACTAATCCAATCCTTATTGGTTCCTCTCCGGTCATTACCAGTTTATCCAGGTAATTCAGGTATTTTAAGCCAACCTGATCAACGTCACTTTTATCATCTGCCCGTTGGATTTCCAGCAGTCCCTTATCATAAATCTCTTCAGCCCGGTTTTTATCGACAGCACGGGGATGTATCCAGGCAAATCTTTTCTCCAGGTTTTCTACTACCTTTATCTTGTACCAGGCCTATCTAACCGCTTTAAAAGCTTCCCAGATACTGACGTTCTCCCCCAAGGCTTTCAGCTGATTAAAGAGTTCTGATACTCTGGAATCAGGTGCTTCCAGGATGATCATCCGGTACTCAAAGCCAAGATCATTTAATATATCCCGTTCTACCTGGGCATAAAGCCCAAAACGACAGGGCCCCCATCCACCCGCCATCAAGATGGTATCCGCTCCCCTCTCCAGCGCTTCGATGAAGTTGCCCAGATTGATTTTCAATGGCATACAGGCAAACTCAGGACAATACTTGACACCTAATTCAAATGTCCTCTTGCTGATCGGGGGGGGAGGTATAACCTCCAACTTCAGCTTTTCCAGCATGGCGTCGATAGCAATATGTGCATTACCCATATGCGGAAATGTGATCTTCAAGCTGCTGCCGCCTCCTTCTTCTCAACATATCGCAGAAAGCCTCCAGCCTGGTGACCAGCCCGCCTTCACCCGTGTGTTCATCAATGACAATCAACATATAGGCTTTGTCATTCACCTTTCTCTCAATAATTTCTCCTATGAAGGAATCGGGACCGCAGCCGAAACAGGCCACATAAATGATACCATCGATGTCAGGCATCTTTTCCATTTGAAGTGCGCTGCCTACCATCTTTCGCCCCAGAGTCCAGAATATTCTCTTGGGCATGGCAGCTGCTTCCTGCTCAATCTGCAGCAGAGGCAGTGATTCAGGCAGAACCACCGTACATCCCATTTCCCTCAAGCGGCCGATGATATTCATACTGATAGCTTCATCATATAGAGAATAACCATGGCCCAGAACGCCTATACGCAGGCTCCCATTATGCTGCTGCCCGATGTCCTGGCCTTCCCATATATCAATGGCTTCAGACATGGTATACCCCTGGGAAGCAATAGCTTGACAGTATTCCAATTCCTGCTTTCCATGTTCATAGGCATCTTGAATCCTGCTGCTCTTTTTAGTAAATAACCTGCCAGTTTTAAATACCTGCTCCTTAAAGTCACGATCCGACCGGCTGAGATCCACTGTCATATCAATCAGCGGAGGCAGGTCGCTCAGTAAAGCCCTGATCATGTCCGGTACTCCCATAAATTTTGGACATATATAACTTCTTGGTTCTATGCTAACCAGGCGGGGAACGAACAGGTAATCCAGCTCATGCTGACACAATTCCCTTACATGGCCGAAATATACTTTTATAGGGAAACAGGTTTCATCCACTGCCGCATCAATACCCTGATCTACTGTTATACGGGTAGTTTTGGACGAAAGAATAACCCGGGTACCCAGATCAGTAAAAAAAGTTTTATATAATGGATAATAATAGTAATAGAACAAGCCTCGCGGTATACCGATTTTTTTCATAATTAATTTTTCCTCCTTTTAAGGGCCGGTGCTGGCTGTCTAACGCTGTCAAGGGGCTTGAGAATCTCCGGCCTGATATTCTGGATAGGAACCGGAGAACGGATTATTATGCTTTTAAGAGCCCGGTAGTTAAATGGGATCAAAGGCCACAAATAGGGAACATCGAATGATTTTGTAAAAACAGCCAGCATTAATGAAAGTACACAGGAAATAATCAAACCCGGCAGCTTGAAAAAGCCAGTACTCAGCAATATAAATAACCTTATAAGTCGATTAGCCATGGACATTTCATAACTGGGAGTACAGTATGAGCCTACTGCCACAACCGCCGTATATAGTATTACTTCCGGAGCAAAAAGCCCGATGGTTATGGCGATATCTCCTATCAGCAGGGCTGCAATAACGCCAAGAGCAGTAGCCAGAGGTGATGGGGTATGGATAGCTGCCATCCTGATTAGATCCAGGCTGATTTCAGCAATAATAAACTGTACAAAAATCGGAACATTTCCGATTTTTTCCGGGCCGATAAATTTTAATGAATCCGGTAAGATTTCAGGCGACAAAGCAAACAGCATCCATAATGGAGTAATGGTAATAGAAGCCAGAACCGCTAAAAACCTTACCCAGCGAATATATGCACCTACAGCTGGATTTTGGCGATATTCTTCCGCATGCTGTACATGATGAAAATAAGTGGCGGGGGCTATAATAACGCTGGGAGAAGTATCGACCATAATCAACACATGACCTTCAAACAGATGTACTGCAGCTACATCCGGCCTTTCAGTATACCTGACCCGGGGAAACGGATTCCACCAGCTCCCGGGCAAAATTAATTCTTCCACCGCTTTCTCAGCCATAGGAATAGCATCTATTTCAATCTGTTCAATCCTGGATATGATGGTTTTTACCAGCTCCGGGTCGGCGATATCTTCTATATAGCACAGACATACGTCGGTCTTGGATCTTTTACCTACTCGCATAAGCTTTATCCGAAGTTTTGGGTCTCTTACTCTCCTTCTTACCAAAGCGGTATTAAAAACAACGGTTTCCGTAAAGCCATCCCGGGAACCCCTGACCACTCTCTCTATTTCAGCTTCTTCCGGACTTCTGGATGGATAAGTCCTGGCATCTATCACGAATACTTCTTCCCTGCCATCAAACACGAATAATATTGAGCCTGATAACACAAAATACAATAATTCGTCTATATTGGTCTCGGTATTAAGTTCAATATACGGAATAGCCTGCTGTAACAAAGATGAAATTTCCCCGGATCTGAAATGATTATCCGGTAACAAAAACAGGGACTGCATAATCCAGGTCAGTACATCATCTTTAATAAGTCCATCAATACCTATCAAAGCACTTTTTCTGCCGGCCACTTTAAATTCCCGGACTACTATATCGAAACTCTTCCCTTCACCGAGTTCCTTTTTCAGCAGCTCCAGAGTCCGATCATAATCGGAGTCCAATTCAATGTGATCTCTATTCTTTGACAAAAGATGTTCCACCTCTTCTTCTCAAAGCGCGCTCACTCTAATCCCGGGGATTAAACAGCACTGCGGCCACATAGCCAAAAACGATTGCGCAGGTGATCCCTGCTGCTGCAGCTTCAACTCCTCCGCTAAAAGCTCCCAGTATCCCTTTACTTTCGACGGCTTTTAAAGTCCCCTGAACCAGAAGATGTCCAAAACCAGAAAGAGGTATGGTCGCCCCGGCTCCTACTGCATCCACCAGCGGTTGATAAAACCCCAGCGCGCTTAAGACAGCACCTATGGAAATATAACCCACCAGTATGTGCCCGGGAGTAATATTCGCTTTGGTCAGGTCCATAACCAGCTGGCCTATAAGGCATAAGATGCCTCCACCTAAAAACGCCATATAAAGTGGTGTCATTATTCGCCGCTGCCTCCTTTTTCGCTTCTTAAGTTTTACATTTCACAATCATGATTATCTTAAATACCAGCCTTAGTTTTCGATGGCCACTGCATGCGCAATTCCCGGTATGCTTTCCCCCTGGAATGCCATGGTTGGACTCATCAGGGCGCCGGTAGCTACCAGAAGCATCTTATTGATTTCCCCATTCTGCATCTTTTTTAACAAAGGACCACACAACATGGCAGCTGAACAACCACATCCGCATCCACCGGCATCCACATCCTGGTTATGATCATACAGTAATACTCCACAATCGCTGTAATTTGGCCGGGGCACTAATCCATCCCTGATAAATAACTGCTCTGCTATGGCCATTCCTACCCGGGCCAGGTCGCCAGTTATTATCAGGTCATAATAATCAGGTAAAAGTTCCAAATCATTTAAATGGGTTTTCAGGGTGTCAGCAGCGGCTGGGGCCATGGCACTTCCCATGTCAGCCACATCACTCTGTCCCATGTCAACTACTTTGCCAATAGTAGCTGCAGTT
>CAZBKS010000091.1:0-7595 GCA_964492475.1 uncultured Syntrophomonas sp.
CAAATATTCGATAATGATGGAAAGGCTGTTCCCGTTACCATAGTTGAAGCCGGGCCGTGTAAAGTTCTGCAGAAGAAAAACCACCAAACAGATGGATACCATGCCATTCAGGTGGGTTTCGGGGATATCAAGGAAAACAAATTGAACAAACCGGCTAAAGGGCATTTCCAAAAGGCCAATTTAAAACCATTGCGGCACATAAAGGAATTCCTGGTTGAAAATGCTGATGCCTATGAAATTGGTCAGGAGATTAAGGTAGATATATTTGAAACAGGAAATAAGGTGGATGTTGTGGGTACATCTAAAGGCAAGGGATTTGCTGGAGGAGTAAAG
The DNA here is from genome assembly GCA_964492475.1 of uncultured Syntrophomonas sp. GTDB lineage: Bacteria > Bacillota > Syntrophomonadia > Syntrophomonadales > Syntrophomonadaceae > JAAYJK01. The sequence goes on from CAZBKS010000091.1 coordinate 334, forward strand.
AGACACAACTTTGCGCGAGGCTCGATGGGACACGGTTCAAAATACCACCGTCGTCCAGGATCTCTGGCGGCCAAAGGCCCAGCGAGAGTATTTAAAGGAAGAAAATTGCCCGGTAGATTGGGTGGAGAGAGGGTCACCGTGCAGGGATTGGAAATAGCCAAAATATACCCCGATAGAAACCTGATTTTAATTAAAGGTTCAATTCCAGGGCCCAGAAGAGGTCTGGTCATCATAAAAGGTTCAGTAAAGGCATAACTGAATTTGAAGGAGGTTATGAAAATGCCTAAAGTAGCATTGTATGACATTAGCGGGGCCCAAATTGGAGAGCTAGAATTAAACGATAATATCTTTGGGATCGAACCCAATCAAGCTGTATTATACGATTTTGTAAAAATGCAGCTGGCTAATAAGCGCGTGGGAACCGTATCAACCAAAACCAGAGCAGAAGTAAGAGGCGGGGGCAAGAAACCCTGGAGACAAAAGGGAACAGGACGTGCGCGAGTAGGAAGTTCACGCAACCCGGTATGGAAGGGTGGCGGAATTACCTTTGGGCCTAAACCCAGAGACTATTCATATAAACTCCCTAAAAAGGTCAGAAGACTGGCTATGAAATCTGCATTGTCCGGTAAGGTGATCGATAACAGCATTATTGTATTAGATCAATTGATGATGGAGGAACCTAAAACTAAAGATTTTGTCAGGATTCTTGATTTACTTAACATAGAGAATGGAACTCTGGTAGTTACCGCAGACGGCAACGCCAATGTAAGCAAATCAGCCCGAAATATTCCTGGTGTTAAGCCGCTCAAAGTAGAGTTCATTAATGTATATGATTTATTAAAATACGATACCCTGCTCATCACTAGGGACGCAGTCGCTAGAATCGAGGAGGTGTTTGCATAATGCGAGACTATCGAGACATAATCATAAAGCCGGTGATCACGGAAAAAACCATGAATTTACTGGTGGAAAACAAGTACACCTTTATCGTTGATAAACGAGCTAACAAGACAGAAATCAAAAACGCCATAGAGAGTATTTTTAATGTTAAGGTCGATAAAGTATACACCATGAATGTTAAAGGAAAACCCAAAAGGATGGGGAGATCAGTGGGCCGAACCCCCAATCGGAAGAAAGCTATTGTGGCCCTCAAACCCGGACAAAAAATACCACTATTTGAAGGAATATAAGGTCCCGTTGCTCTTGTTTAAGGAGGTAATTATAAGATGGGCATAAAAAAATTCAGGCCTACAACACCGAGTAGAAGAGAAATGACAGTAATGACTTTTGAGGAAATAACCAAAACCAAACCGGAAAAAAGTCTTACCGTCCCTTTGAAAAAAACCGGGGGGCGCAACAGTAAGGGCCGCCTCACAGTCAGGCATATTGGTGGGCGTCACAAGCGCTTATATAGAATTATTGATTTCCAAAGAAGAAAAGATTCTGTACCAGCCAGAGTAGCTGCTATTGAGTATGATCCCAATCGTTCTGCCAATATAGCCCTCTTGCATTATGCTGATGGGGCAAAAACATACATTCTGGCGCCCCATGGATTAAAAGTGGGAGACACGGTAGTGTCCGGATCCAAAGCTGATATTAAAGTAGGCAATACCCTGCCGCTGAAAGATATTCCAGTAGGTTCCCTGATTCATAATGTGGAACTGAGGCCAGGAAAAGGCGGTCAGTTGGCCCGGTCGGCCGGGACAGTTGCTCAACTGATGGCTAAAGAAGGCAATTATGCACATGTAAGGCTGCCTTCGGGTGAGGTAAGATTGGTACACGTTAACTGCCGGGCTACCATCGGTCAGGTTGGCAACCTGGATTATGAAAACCAAACCATTGGCAAAGCTGGAAGATCGCGGTGGTTAGGCATAAGGCCTACTGTCAGAGGTTCGGTTATGAATCCAAACGATCACCCCCATGGCGGTGGTGAGGGACGTGCTCCCATTGGGAGAAAGTATCCAGTATCTCCCTGGGGTAAAATTGCAATCGGCGGCAAAACTCGGAAAAAGAAAGCTTCTGACAAGATGATTGTTAGGAAAAGGAAATAAAGGAGGTCTATATAGATGTCAAGGTCATTGAAAAAAGGACCTTATTGCGAAGAAAAGCTGCTCGGTAAAGTAGAAGCTTTGAGTAAGTCAGGTCAGAAAACCGTAATAAAGACATGGTCGAGACGATCTACGATAATGCCGCAAATGATCGGATACACTTTTGCAGTTCATGATGGTAGAAGACATATACCTGTTTATATAACCGAAGACATGGTGGGAATGAAGTTAGGTGAATTTGCACCAACCAGAACCTACCGGGGGCATGCAGGAAAGTCTGAAAAATCCAGCAGATCAAGATAGAAAGGAGGAGCGATAAGAAAGATGGAAGCTAAATCAATAGGGCGTTATCTTAGAGTATCTCCTTTTAAAGCTCGTCAGGTGGCTAATCTGGTACGAGGTAAGAATGCTAATGAGGCAGTTGCTATGTTAAGATACACCAATAAAAAGTCAGCTCCCTTAATCGGCAAAATCGTTAAATCTGCTATAGCCAATGCTGAACATAATTACGATATGGATGTAGACGAATTATTCGTTGCTGAAATATTTGTTGATGAAGGGCCGATTATGAAGAGAATGAAGCCTAGAGCATACGGCAGGGCAGACGTAAGAAGGCATAGAACAAGCCATATTACGGTGGTATTAAAAGAAAGGGAGGTTAAATAGTGGGGCAAAAGGTTCATCCTAAGGGCTTTAGAATAGGAATTATCCGAGACTGGGATTCAAACTGGTATGCAGATCGCGATTATACCGAACTGCTGCATGAAGACTACCGGATCAGGGCTCATATCAAAGAACGTTTTTACATGGCTGGAGTTTCCAGAATTCAGATACAAAGAACCGGCAACAAAGTTAGGATTACTATTCATACAGCCAAGCCAGGAATAATTATCGGGCGCGGAGGCACGGAAGTAGAACAGCTGAAGGTGACCCTGACCAAGATGACTGGCAAGAACATTAATATAAATATTCAGGAAATAAAAAAACCAGAATTAGATGCTCAAATCGTGGCGGAAAGCATAGCCCAGCAGTTGGAAAAAAGGATTGCTTTTCGCAGGGCTATGAAGCAGACTGTGGGAAGGACTATGAGAGCCAATGGAATAGGCATAAAGGTCGCTATTTCAGGCAGACTGGGTGGAGCTGAAATAGCCAGAACCGAATGGCATTCTGAAGGCAAAGTGCCCCTTCACACTCTTCGAGCTGATGTAGATTATGGTTTTGCGGAAGCGAATACAACCTACGGTAAAATAGGTATAAAAGTCTGGATTAACCGGGGTGAGATAATGCCCGAAGCAAAACATCGACCAGGCGAACATAAAAAGGAGGAGGCAGATAAGTAATGCTTACCCCTAAAAGGATTAAATATAGAAAGCAGCACCGGCCAAGAAACATGTCGGGTAATGCTAATAAAGGCAATGAAATAACTTATGGCGATTTTGCACTTCAGGCCTTAGAACCGGCCTGGGTAACCAATAGACAGATAGAAGCAGCGCGCATTGCCATTAACCGCTACATTAAAAGAGGCGGGAAATTATGGATAAAGATATTTCCCGATCGGCCCATAACGGTTAAGCCGGCTGAAACTCGTATGGGAAAAGGTAAAGGTTCCCCGGAGTACTGGATAGCGGTGGTTAAACCTGGTAGAATCATGTTTGAATTATCCGGGGTCAGCGAAGAAGTAGCTCGGGAAGCGATGAGATTAGCAGCTCATAAGCTGCCCATTAAATGCAAATTCGTAAAAAGAGAAGAAATAGGTGGTGAGGTTAGTGAAGGCTAGCAACATAAGGGAACTAACCGATGAGGAATTAAAACAAAAGGTTTCGAATTATAAGGAAGAGCTGTTTAATCTGAGATTTCAGCTGGCCACCGGGCAGCTGGATAATCCCATGAGAATCAGAGATGTCAGAAAGAATATTGCTAGATGCAAGACTATATTGCGGGAAAGGGAAATCGCGCATCAGAACGCATAAAGGAGGTCTAAGGGTGGCGGAAAAACCTGGTAATAGAAAGGTTATAATGGGAACAGTTACCAGCAACAAGATGGATAAGACCATAACGGTTAGTGTTGAAACTGTAAAACAGCATCCACTATACAAAAAGACCATTAAAACCAGCAAGAAATATAAAGCTCACGATGAAAATAATGAAGCCGGAGCAGGCGACATTGTAAAGATTATGGAAACCAGACCGATGAGCAAAGATAAAAGATGGAAGCTCATTGAAATTATACAAAAAGCTAAGACCTTGCAGTAGAGTGGAGGACACAGAAGGGAGGATAACAAGTGATTCAGCAAGAGACAATTCTCCAGGTTGGTGATAATACAGGCGCAAAAAAAGTGCTTTGTATCAAGGTTCTGGGTGGCTCCACAAGAAAGTACGCGACTGTTGGAGATATAATAGTGGTAGCGGTAAAAGAAGCGGCGCCAGGTGGAGTTGTTAAAAAGGGCGACGTAGTGAAAGCTGTAGTCGTAAGGACCAAAAAAGAGATCAGGCGTAAAGATGGTTCATATATAGCTTTCTCTGAAAATGCTGCCGTGATTATAGATGACAACCAGAATCCTAAAGGTACTCGAATATTTGGACCAGTTGCCAGAGAATTAAGGGAAAAGAACTTCATGAAGATCGTGTCTCTAGCTCCTGAGGTTCTATAAACGAGGAGGTGTTTCAGGTGCATGTAAAAAAAGGTGATATTGTTGTAGTAACCAGCGGCAAAGATAAAGGGAAAAAAGGTAAGGTCCTGAGGTCATTGCCAGACCAAAATAAAGTAGTACTAGAAGGTATAAACAAGATGAAAAAACACCAAAAACCCAGTCGCGCAATTCCTCAAGGAGGGATATTGCAGATAGAAGCGCCCATCAATGTTTCCAATGTTATGTATTTATGCAAAAAATGCAATAAACCTACCCGTCTGGGCACCAAGGTGTTGGATAATAATGAAAAAGTAAGAGTCTGCAAAAGATGTGGAGAAATAGCAGACTAACAAATCTAGGAAAGGAGGCCAGTAGATGGCCAGGCTACACGACCTATATAAACAAGAAATAGTTCCTAGGTTGATGGAGAGATTTAATTATAAAAATGTAATGCAAGCTCCTAAAGTAGACAGAGTTGTTATAAACATAGGAGTTGGAGAAGCGATACAGAATTCCAAAGCGCTTGATGGTGCAGTGAATGATTTATCAACCATAGCAGGACAAAAACCGGTAATTACCAAAGCCAAAAAGTCCATTGCAGGCTTCAAGCTAAGAGAAGGCATGCCTATAGGATGCAAGGTCACTTTGCGCGGAGAAAGAATGTATGAATTCCTGGATCGTTTGATCAATCTTTCTTTGCCCCGGGTAAGAGATTTCAGGGGTGTGTCCCCCCAGGCTTTTGACGGTAGAGGTAATTATTCGCTGGGTATAAAGGAACAGACCATCTTCCCTGAGATAGAATATGACAAGATCGATAAAATAAGAGGTTTGGAAGTAGTAATAGTTACCACAGCTAAAACGGACGAAGAAGGAAGGGAACTATTAAAAGGCTTAGGAATGCCATTTAGATAGGAGGTAAATTATCAGATGGCTAAGAAGGCTATGATTGCAAAGCAGAAAAGAGAACCTAGATTTAAGGTTCGTCATTATAACAGATGTAAAATATGCGGAAGACCCAGAGCCTATATGCGTAAATTTGGAATGTGCAGAATATGTTTCAGGGAACTTGCTCACAAGGGTGAACTACCTGGAGTTACCAAGTCGAGTTGGTAAGCTTTATAATAAAGGAGGTTTAGGATATGGTCATGACTGATCCAGTAGCTGATTTCCTGACCAGAATCAGGAACGGTAATATGGTCATGCATGAAACCGTTGAAGCACCCTCATCTAAAATAAAAGTTTCAATAGCTGAAATTATGAAAGAAGAAGGGTACATCAAGGATTATGAATATATCCAGGACGGTAAGCAGGGGATCATAAGAGTATATCTCAAGTATGGCCCGAATAAAGAGAAGGTCATTACCGGGATTAAGAGAATTAGTAAGCCCGGCTTGAGAGTATATGTTAAGAAAGACGACATACCAAAAGTCTTGGGAGGGCTTGGAACTGCAGTTATTTCAACCTCCAAAGGATTAATGACCGACAAAAGTGCACGTAAAACTGGACTTGGCGGAGAAGTAATATGTTATATCTGGTAGCAAAGGAGGGGTGAACTTGTCCAGAATAGGAAAAAAGCCTATCAGTCTGCCGAAAGGGGTAGAAGTTACAATAGAGGATAGTATAGTTACTGTAAAAGGCCCCCGTGGTGAATTAATTCAACGTTTACCTGCAGAAATTAGTTTGAACATAAGCGATGACGAGATACTAGTCACCAGACCCAGCGATGCCAAAAGGCACCGGGCTTACCATGGCCTGAGCCGTGCTTTGGTTGCCAATATGGTAGAGGGCGTCACCAATGGCTTCGAGAAGAAGCTGGAACTGGTAGGCGTTGGATATAGAGCGCAAATGCAGGGCAGCAAACTCATGCTTACCGTTGGTTATTCCCATCCCATAATAATTGATGCCCCTGAAGGCATCGAATTCGAGGTGCCTGCAGTAACCAGGATAACGGTAAAAGGCATTGATAAACAACTGGTGGGCAACACCGCAGCACATATTCGTGCCATAAGAAAACCGGAACCTTATAAGGGCAAAGGTATAAAATACGAAAATGAAGTCATCAGGCGCAAGGCCGGTAAGTCAGGTATCAAATAACTAGGAAAGGAGTGGCGATATTGTTTAAGAAAACCAGCAGTGCATCACTCAGGCAGCGTAAGCATAAACGGGTGCGCAAGAAAATATCAGGAACTACTCAGATACCCAGATTATGTGTTTACAAAAGCCTTAATCATATTTATGCTCAAATAATTGATGATGAAAAGCGTGAGACCCTGGTAGCTGCTTCGACCCTGGAAAAAGATTTTGCCGAACTTGCATCCAAGACTAATAAAGAAGCAGCAAAACTGGTAGGCAGCAGAATTGCTGAGAAAGCGCAGCAAAAAGGTATTATACAGGTGGTTTTTGATCGCAGTGGGTATAAATACCACGGTTGTGTTGCATCTCTGGCTGAAGCAGCGAGAGAAAAAGGTTTACAATTCTAATGCAGGATCCACTTAGTAAGGAGGGAAACGATGAACGACAGAGATCTGGCTGCTCCGGAATTAATTGAAAAGATAGTTAATATCAGAAGAGTTGCCAAAGTTGT
>CAZBKS010000092.1:0-7569 GCA_964492475.1 uncultured Syntrophomonas sp.
TCCAGTTATTATGCAGGCCAGTCAGGGAGCAATAAAATACGCCGGGCTGGATTTCCTGACTGGTATGGTTAAGTTAGCCGCCGCATCCAGTAAGGTTCCCATAGCTCTGCATTTGGACCATGGAACTGATTTTGATCAGGTGGTAAGATGTATCCGCAGCGGGTTTTCTTCGGTTATGTATGATGGTTCCAAACTGCCGTTGGAGCAAAACATTGCTATGACCAAAAAAGTACTGGAGATTGCAAATCCTATAGGAGTTTCAGTTGAAGCTGAACTGGGCAAAATTGGTGGTACGGAGGATCATGTTCATGTCAGTGAAAAAGAAGCTCTGTATACCGATCCAGAGGAAGCCAGATATTTTGTGGAACAGACTGGCGTAAAGAGTTTAGCTATCGCTATAGGAACTGCCCACGGTCAATATAAAGGCGAACCCAGGCTGGATTTCGATCGTCTCGCCAAAATAAAAAGCCTGGTAAATATCCCTATTGTACTGCATGGATCATCCGGGGTACCTGATGAAGCGGTGCAAAAGGCAGTTAAACTAGGTGTGTGCAAGGTCAATATTGATACTAATATAAGGGAAGCCTTTGTGGGAGCTATGCGCAGGGTAATGGATCAAAAACCGGATGAGATTGATCCCCGCCAGATATTAGGTCCAGCCCGGGAGGCTGCCGTAGAAATCATTTGCCAAAAAATCAGGGTTTTCGGAAGTGCGGGAAGAGCCTGGTAAATTAACACTGCTGAACTGGATTGGAAAGGAGGATGCTTTTGCGAATATTTATTGATACCGCCAATATTGAAGAAATAAAGGAAATCAACGCTATGGGATTTCTGGATGGGGTAACCACCAATCCAACTTTAATTGCCAGAGAAGGACGAAATTACCATGAAGTGATAAAGGAAATATGTGCTATTGTAGAAGGACCGATAAGTGCTGAAGTTATAGGTATGGATTACGATGCCATGATTAATGAGGGACGGGAACTGGCGTCAATCCACCCCAATGTGGTCATCAAGGTTCCACTTTGCGAAACAGGGTTAAGGGCCATACATTCATTTAACCGGATGGGCATTGCCACTAATGCCACCCTGGTTTTCTCTGCCAATCAGGCTTTACTGGCAGCCAGGTCCGGTGCCAGTTTTGTCAGCCCCTTTTTAGGAAGAGTTGATGATGTCGGCAACAGCGGTATGACACTTCTGGAAGATATTATTACCGTATTCGATCAATATTCTTTTGCCACGCAGGTCATATCGGCTAGTATAAGACACCCTATGCATGTGGTTGAATGTGCTAAACGCGGCTCCCACATTGCAACTATTCCGTATAGTGTAATTAAACAGATGATAAAACATCCGCTAACCGATGCGGGTATTGAAAAATTTATCAATGATTGGAATCAGGTTTTTTAATCAGGAACGGAGGGTTTAGTTTTGGAGAGAGAATTAGCGCTTGAGTTTGCGAGAGTAACTGAAGCGGCTGCTCTGTCTGCTGCCCGTTGGGTTGGCAAAGGCGACAAAGAAGCTGCCGATGATGCAGCAGTAACGGCTATGAGGGTAATGTTTGATACGGTCTCGATTAACGGGGTGGTGGTTATAGGCGAGGGAGAAATGGATGAAGCCCCTATGCTCTTTATTGGCGAAAGAGTGGGTATAGGGGTGCCTCCAGAAGTTGATATCGCAGTTGATCCATTAGAAGGCACCAATATTGTAGCCAAAGGTGGTACGGGAGCTATAGCGGTTCTGGCAGCGGCGCCTAGAGGGACGGTATTGCACGCTCCGGATATGTATATGGATAAAATTGCAGTGGGGTCAGAATGTAAAGGCCGGGTTTTTCTTGATGCCACGGTTAAAGAGAACTTGCAGCAGGCAGCTAAAGCCTTGCATAAATTGATCAGCGAAATAACTGTAGTTATCCTGGATCGGCCCCGCCATGAAGGTATTATAGAAGAAGTGAGGAGAGCGGGGGCCAGAATCAAGTTGATAACTGATGGCGACGTATCCCCCGGGGTAGCAGCAGCTTATGAGGATTCCGGGGTAGATATATTAATGGGAATTGGCGGGGCTCCGGAAGGAGTGATAACTGCGGCCGCCTTAAAATGTATGGGGGGGGATTTTCAGGCTCGCCTTTGCCCGGAGGGAAAAGAAGCGCCGGAAGAGATTCGCCGATGCCACGAGATGGGGGTAAACGATGTTAATAAACTTTTTACCATCGATGAACTGATAACATCTGATGATGTTATATTTGTGGCTACCGGCATTACGGATTCCTTTTTACTCAAGGGGGTTCGGTACCATAAACGCCGTGCAGTCACAGAAACTCTGGTGATGAGAAGTGCTTCTGGTACTATACGACATATTAAGGCCGACCACCATCTGGATAAAAAACCGCTTTTCAAAGATAACCGAATCAAATTAAGATTAGATTGAATATTAAATTAATAAGATTATTTTTTAAAAATCATGGTATACTTTATATTGAGCATTCAAATGGTTGTTCAGATCAGTGACTGCCTGCCGCTGATATCATTCAAATTCATGTCTTAGGAAAATATTCAATTAAAATTTCGAAAAGTTTATACCGATAATGTATAAGGAATTATTAAAGGGTATGTTAGCGCTAAGCAAATGGTGCGTTAATGCTCAAAAATGATAGTGGAGATGAGCACTTCAATAGCCAGTGATTAGCGTGGAAGGAGGATGAAATGAATATATCCGAATTGGAACACAAGACTATTCTCGAATTGTATCAGATAGCAAGAGAAAAGAATCTCACTGGCTATTCGAAACTGAGAAAGAAAGAATTAATATTTGAGATCACCAAGGCATTAACTCATTCAGATCAATTAATGCAGGCGCAGGGAGTACTGGAGATCATGCAGGATGGATATGGGTTTCTAAGACCCTTTGGGTATCTTCCCAGTCATGAGGACATATATGTTTCTCCATCTCAGATAAGAAAATTTGAGCTTAAAACCGGGGATAAAGTTGGTGGGCAGGTGAGACCCCCCAAGGATAATGAGAAGTTTTTTGCGCTGCTGCGAGTAGAGGAAGTCAATGGCTTTCCACCAGAGGATTCTATTAAAAGAGTACATTTCGATGCACTCACCCCCCTGTATCCTACCGAAAGAATAACTCTTGAGACTACCAGCAAAGAGATACCCACCCGGGTGATAGATTTGATATCGCCCATAGGCAAAGGTCAGCGAGGACTCATTGTAGCTCCCCCTAAAGCAGGTAAGACTATGCTGCTGCAGAAGATAGCACATGGTATCAGCAGCAACCATCCGGAAATTGATCTGTTTATATTACTGGTAGACGAAAGGCCGGAAGAGGTTACCGATATGCAGAGGACAACCAAAGCCGAGGTAGTGGCATCGACCTTTGACGAACCTCCGGAAAATCATGTCAAGGTTACGGAAATGGTTCTGGAAAGAGCCAAAAGATTGGTGGAACATAAAAAAGATGTGGTTATTCTGATGGACAGCGTGACCCGCTTGGCTCGTGCCCACAACTTGGTAGTGCCTCCCAGCGGCCGCACCTTATCAGGAGGAATTGACCCCGCCTCGCTGGACAAACCAAAACGGTTTTTTGGAGCGGCCAGGAACATTGAAGAAGGTGGCAGTCTCACTATTATTGGTACCGTTCTGGTTGAAACAGGATCTAGAATGGATGATGTAATATTTGAAGAATTTAAAGGTCGGGGTAATATGGACCTGTATCTGGATAGAAAACTGGCTGAGCGAAGAATATTTCCGGCTATTGACTTGAAGCGTTCCGGAACCAGGAAAGAAGAATTGCTGTTTACTCCAGAAGAAATGGATCTAGCCTGGAATCTTAGAAATGCATTTAGCGATTACAGTCCGGTAGAAACCATGCAAATCATGCTGGATACTATTAAGAAAACCAATTCCAATAAAGACCTGATCAGAGCCGCTCCCATAGTGTTCGGGAAGAAAGATTATGCTCATAAAGCTTATTAAAATCCATTTAATGAACATTTAGTGAATAAACGCCTCCATTTATGTGAAAAATTAGGGTCAGTAGGCCCTTTTTTTGCGCCTGCAGAATGAGAGGTGAAAATTAGGTGAATAAGAGGTGGATAAGTTCGCTGGTGACATGTGCCTTTTTATTAGCGAGCTGTGTTGGTCCGGCTATGGCAGCCTTGAATCAGGGTAATTTTATCCCCTGTGGCAGTGTACAGACTGTGCCAACCGACAGCAAAATGAAGGTTTACAGTGTTAATAAAGGGGACACCCTGTGGGACATATCCCGAAAATTTACAGTTGATCTGGATACCCTGAGGATGATTAACGATTTAGACAAAAACTGCATATTAACAGTTGGACAAATAATAGAAATACCCTACAATAGATCTCGGGTGCATATAATATGTGCAGGAGATACGCTCTGGGATATTGCTTTTAAGTATGATGTTTCGGTTAATGAGCTGTCCAGGGTTAATCCGGATATTAATCCGCAAAACTTGAAGATAGGGGAAAAAGTAGCTGTTCCTGACAGTACCAGCGTAAGTGTGGCAGCGGTACAGCCTTCTCGAAGTTATGTAGGAGCCAGTTCTCAAATGATGGCCTGGCCAGTAACGGGAAGCATCACCTCTGCCTACGGCTGGCGTGCATCAGGTTTTCACCATGGGGTTGATATTGCCGGGGATATAGGCGATCCCATAAAAGCCGCAGCGGCAGGAAAAGTTGCTTTTGTCGGAAGTCAGGCAGTATATGGGAAAACAGTAGTGATTGAACACCCGGATGGAAAACAAACCGTATATGCCCATTGTCAAAAAATTATGGTTAACAAAAATGAATATGTAGTCAAGGGCCAGGCAATAGCTACCATAGGTATGACGGGCAGGACTACTGGGCCGCACGTTCATTTTGAAGTAAAAATTGACGGCGTAACAGATAATCCCCTTAAGTATCTTCGGTATTAATTGGTACAGCCCCTGAAAAGGGGCTTTTTTTATGTCTTGGGTTAATATAACCTATTAGATAGAGAGCCATTGCCAAAAAGCAATCGGTTGATATTTTGTCACCAGACTCACATGAGCACAATTAATAGTATGGTAGGTTGATCAAGCAAACAAAAGAACCGTCCCCTGTTTGCTTATATAATGAATGATTGGGGTATAAAATATGTTTTTTACTTTATATGCAGACCAGGAGGGAAGGTTAATGGACTGCCCGGCTGTCTCCATGCTGGGGCGCAGTGGTTCTCAATGGGTGGAGCCGGAAAAGCCGGAAATGATTCCTCTTCCTCAGGGTGCTACACTGGTGACCTTGCCGGGTTATTTGCCGGTAGGCCTGGATGAAAAAGGCGAAATATGCCTGATTGAGCAGGTGCCAGGTCTGCCATCCCAAGTGGTAAATGCAGTAGCTGCATTATTGCCTCAGGGATTTACCCGCACTCTGCTGCCAGCCGGCGTAAGCCGGAATGTCAACAACAGCCTGCCAGTATATGGATATGCGGCAGTAGGATTTCATAATGAAAAAATTTATGTTGCCGCAATAAAATCAGATGAACATAGAAAATGGCATCCGAAAAACTATAATACCAGCAGTTTAGCGGCTAAAATTAAGCGCCTGATGCAAAAATACCCACAGAATCGGATCTTAAGCCAATTATCCAGGTGCTCGCTAGAATATGGATGTTATACTGCTCAGAATATATTTTACCAGCGCTGGGAGGCGGGGATACCTACTATGATTTCGTGCAACGCGGACTGTCTGGGATGTATATCCGAAAACCACGGACCGTTTGATTCACCTCAGAACAGGTTGACTTTCCTGCCAGAAGTCGATGAAATTGCCCAGATAGGTATGGAACATTTGAAAAATGCTCGTGATGCCATAATAAGTTTTGGACAGGGCTGTGAAGGAGAACCGAGCCTCAATGCGATTAAACTGGCCCGATCGATTAAAATAATACGGGGGGAGACCAGCCGGGGTACGATTAATATGAATACCAATGCTGGATATACTCGGGGGATAAAACAGATGTGTGATGCCGGACTGGATTCGATGCGGGTGACCATATTTTCCTGCCGGGAAGATAATTACCTGAGTTATCACCGCCCTAAAGACTATTCTCTTCTGGATGTGGTAAATTCTATTCATTACGCTAAGGATAAAGGACTAATAGTATCGTTAAATCTGTTGGTTTTTCCGGGTTTTACCGACCGGGAGGAGGAAGTTGAAGCCCTGCTGAAATTTGTGCGGGAGAACCCGGTGGACATGATACAATTACGGAATTTAAACATAGACGCTGATTTTTTAATGGAAAATATAAGGGGAGACAGCCCGGGTATAGGAATCGGGAATTATATAAAAATTTTAAAAGAAGAGATACCCCAAGTAAAATTGGGCTCTTATACCCATCCAATCTCCAGTGCCCAAAAAGGACTGATTGATAATAATAAAAGGAGTGAGGGGAGCAGTGAACAATAAAGGACCGTTCACAGTAAAAGAACTCAAAAATCTTCCTGCCGGAACCCAGTTTTGGGGTAAATTTCTGGTTCAGGATAAATCCAGCCGTAAGACCCGGGAAGGCAAAAACATCACCCATCTTAACATAGGCGATAGAAGCGGAGAAATAAAAGCAGTGGTATGGGATAGCTGTCAGCTGGCAGGCATACTGGAGACCGGGGCGGTCATTGGCATGTTAGGTGATGTCGGGACTTACAACCAGCGGCTGCAGATTACGGCCAAGCGAATAAAAGTTCTGGATGAGGAACCGCAGTCCTATATGAAAAGTCCAGGCCGGGAAATAAAAGAGCTTAAACAGGAACTGACAGAAAAGATGGAAAGCATTAGCGATCCACACATGAAAAATTTACTCTTTAGAGTATTTACCCCATCGATGTGGCAGGAATTTTTGGCTGCTCCTGCCGCTAAAGTAATTCATCACAATTACAGCGGAGGCTTAATCGAGCATACCCTGCTGGTAACTGAATTATGTGATAAAGCAGCATCCTTATATCCTGATATCAACCGGGATCTTATGATTACCGGGGCCATCTTGCATGACATTGGGAAGGTCAAAGAATTCCAGATTGAGGTGTTACCGGACTATACCGAAATAGGTAAGCTGGTCGGGCACATCGTTCTGGGATATGAATTTATTTCCAGGGAAATAGCATCCATGAGAGAAGAGGGTCTTGATTTTCCGGACCTGCTGGAAAAGATGCTGAAAAACATGATATTGGGACATCACGGCAGCCTCCAATTCGGTTCTCCGGTCCTGCCACTATCACCAGAAGCCCTGTTGCTGCACGTTATGGATGACCTGGATGCCAAGATGTATGTGTTTTTCAATAAAATAAAAGAACATCAGGATGAAGAAAACCCTTTCACCCCCTACGATACTTTTCATGAGCAGCAGTTTTATACATCACGCTATCGGCATAATGGCGAAGAGGAGTGAATTATTTTGAACAGGCCTTGTCCCCTTTCACCAGTCAATTTCACAATATGCTGTAACCCATGCTCCGCCAACGGTCGTTGGTATATTTATTCCTACCCTTGAGCAGTTTTAAAACTATTTAAGGAGAAACTAATT
>CAZBKS010000093.1:0-7562 GCA_964492475.1 uncultured Syntrophomonas sp.
ATTAAGCCGTAAACTAGGGGCGATGAACATTTATCCGGCAGTAGATGTGATGCAGAGCATCAGTAGGGTGATGATTGATCTGGTCAGTGAAGAACAATTGGAGGCTGCCAGTAAATTTAGAAATATATTGGCGGCCTACGAAGAGGCCCGGGATTTGATAGATATTGGAGCGTATAAAGAGGGAAGCAATCCTCGCATTGATGAATCTATCCAGTGCATAAATCAATGCAATGAATTTTTGAAACAGGGAATATATGAAGAGGCTTCTTTTAATATTATCCTGGAACAATTAAATAATTCAATACAAAGGAGGAATTAAAGATGCACTCATTTTCCTTTCGACTGCAGACCAAACTTAAAGTATCCAATATATACGAAGATATGGCTCGTGAACAGCTGCAGGTTCAATTAATAAGCCGTGATACCATAGCCGACCAATTATACTCGATGAATAAACAGGTATCAGATTTGGAACAGTCTATCAGGTTAATGAAGAGTGGTGCTGATATATACAGAAGAATGGTTTTGAGCCGGGAATTTCTGCCTATCTTGAAGGAAAGAAAGACCAGTATAATCCAGGAGTTGGATAAGGCAGAGAAAAGAGTTGATAAGGCTCGAGATAATCTTCTGGCCCGGGCCAGGGAAACCGGAACTCTGGAAAAGCTAAAAGAGCGAGATTGGTCCAATTACATTTATGAATGTAATTGCGAAGAACAGAAGCAAATAGATGAAGCTGCCCTGGGGGCATTTTACCGCAACCGCTCTCAAGCCGCTGTGGGGTAGCGGCATGGATAGCTGGTAGTTTAAAAATAAAGGTGCCTTGACCAGCACCTGAACATATCTTGCGAAAATGGGAGAAACGGGAGAATAAGAATGAAAAAGGGGACACAAATACTAATTCTGGTATTTTTAATACTGGTAATAATGGGTGCAGGGTATTGTTTCCTGATAAAGATGGAGATATTACCGGTACCATCATTTCTTAAAAGCATTCCAATAATTAGTTCTCATCTTATTCCTGACAGCTCCAAAGAGGAAAGCAAAGAATCCCTGGAGGAGTCTAGCGAGGATAGTGAACGATCCAGTGATCGATCAGAGCCTGATAAATTAGAAAATGATCTGACTGAGAAGAATGATGAAATAAAAACTCTCACTACCGAGCTGGAAGCTTTGCAAAAAAAACTGGAAGAAAGTCAGATTGAGCGGGTAGCCTTACAGGAGCAGATATTACAACTGCAGGAAGAAATTAATAAAGCTAAAACGATTAGCAGTAACAAGGAAGACACCTGTAAGAACCTGGCTGAGTATTACACGGTAATGAAAGCGCAGGATGCTGCATCCATTATGTCCCAGCTAAACGATGAGGATATAATAGGGATTTTTAATAAGATGGATAGCGAAACGGTAGCAGGCATTCTGCAAAACATGGATAGGAGCAGGGCAGCAGGTTTAAGCAAGAAGATGCTGGTCCCGAGCACTATATAATAATACCGGCTTGGAAAAGGGGTGATTGTTTATTAACTGTATTTGGGTTACAGCTGTTATTGAAAGGGGGTGAACAATTGATTGAAATGCCCGTTTTAAGTACTGAAAATCCAACTGTGAATTCTGCCGACAGTAAAGTGCCAGAGAAAAAACTAGCTGCAGACAAGTCCGACAGTAAAGTTGATTTCAATAAGCAACTGAAGAAATATCAGCAGAAAGATGATGAAGGTAAGGATAATAGGAATGTCAAAGAAGAACGGACTGATTTTAACCAGGAAGAACCATCCATTTGCGTCTTCGATGAAATGCAAATGACATTTATTATTAAACCTTTGTTGTCACAACCAAAGGCGTCATCTGAAATGGAGCAGGAAACAACAAGTAATAATGTATCGGAATCAGACTATCTGGTATCAGATACAATGGCCGAAGTAATGGATGATAGTCATATATCAGTTCTTCTGGCAGATAACCCGCAGGTAGAAACCGAAACCAGTATACCTAGCGACCGGCAGTTGGATAAGCTGCAGGCAGAAGCCGAAACCAGCATATCTACCGACCAGCACCTGGATAAGCTGCAGGCAGATGCCAAAACCAGTATATCTACCGACCAGCACCTGAATAAGCTGCAGCCAGATACCAAAAATGATATAAGCGCAGGACTGCAGACAGATGACTTGCTGGCTAATAATGGAATAAACGCAGGACTGCTCCATGCTGAGGAGACTATTACAGCTGTACTGCAAAAAATAGCTGCTGTAACATCGAAAGCTGATATTGAAGTACAAAATAAACCAGCAGCGGATCGGATTGAACTTCAGCAGGTTATGGATTATTCTGCAGAACTGGATGACAACAATAAATTGCTTAGGTTTGACAACAGTATTCAAGAAAACAAGGCAGCCAGCGAAGCTGACCAAGAAAGACCAACAGTAATCGCAGAAAATGACACAACAAAAGCCAAAAATGATCAAAATGATATCAAAAAAGTAATAGATTTTGAAATACAGAAGATGAAGGCCAATAAGTTAACTGCTGTAGACGAATCAAACCTGCAGCAAACCGGACATGATTCACAGGCTATGACGGATAAAGCTCAGCCCACGGAATTTAAGTTGAGCAATGCGGCGCTGAACTTTCAGGACAAATTCCAAAATCAGGTAAGCGTTAAAGATGTAATTGAACAGATTGTTGAAAAAGTGGAATTAATTCAGGGTAAAACAGTATCGGAAATAAGTATGGAGTTGAAGCCCGAATCGTTGGGGAAAATGACGATAAAATTGGTGATGGAAGAGGGTGGATTAACAGCTAAATTTATCACGGATAATTATCAAACCAAAAACATACTGGAAAATAATTTGCACAGTTTAAAACAAACCCTTGAGGATTACGGCATCAAGGTGGAGAAAACAGAAGTAAATGTTCAAATAAATAGTGGCAGTATGTTTGACGGATCAGAAGGCAATCAACAAGATAAATGGCAGCAGCATGGATATGAATATGGCCTGGAGTATGTTGAGGAAAAGCCTTTGGGTGATGAGCAATTGAGTGATATGGGGGTTAATCCAAGCAATTATGAGGGCTTAGATATGCTGGATACAAGCAGTATGAGTTTTCTAGTCTAGCACATGCAACATCATGATAAGGGTTCTTTGACAATCGTATAAGGATTTGGCTGGCATTCAGTCAATAGTCCGGATACATGAGAATTGATTCTCAAATAACCAGGTATTACTTAAATAGCATATCAACAACAAGTCTGTTAAAGGAGGTAATAAAAATGAGTTTAACAATAAACGATACCGACTACTCAAGCTGGTTAACCGGGACATCAAGCACTTCCAGTTCCAGTTCTGCTGCTAGCGAGGCCATTGACCTTTCCACTGATCAATTCCTGGCTGTCTTTGTAGCCGAGCTGCAAAACCAAGATCCACTGGAACCGACCGATAACAGTGAA
The DNA here is from genome assembly GCA_964492475.1 of uncultured Syntrophomonas sp. GTDB lineage: Bacteria > Bacillota > Syntrophomonadia > Syntrophomonadales > Syntrophomonadaceae > JAAYJK01. The sequence continues at coordinate 3,443 of CAZBKS010000093.1, forward strand.
TATATAGCTCAGATGGCTTCCCTTTCCCAATTATCACAAATGGAAGATCTGAATTCACAATTGCAAACCCTGTCCGATTCATTTAAATATTATGCCGGTACGAGCCTCAGCATACAGGGAGCCGGGACATTGATAGGAAGAACCGTAGCCTACACAGACTCGGAAGGTGAAACAGCAACCGGGGTTATTGACAGCATCTATTTTGATGAAGGGGTACCTTATTATGTTGTCGGCGAAAACGTAATTGAATCGGGAGACATAATAGCCCTGGGAGGTATGGCCAGCAGCACAGATGAAAGCGGGAATGGAGAGACTACCGAAAGTGGAACATCTGACACTAAAGAAACAACCGAGGTAGAATAAAGTGCCCGGCAAAATAAATTTTCCTTACCAATCTATACAGCCCATAGGTTTGGAGAAGACGGCCGATAGCAGGCCTGCGTCAAATACTAGTAGTAACAGCTTCAAATCGGTACTTGAAAATGAAATTAACAGCGAAGTAAAATTCTCCAAACATGCTCAAGAGAGGTTAAAATCCAGGAATATTGAACTAAACGAAGAAAAATTGCAAAAGTTGCAGGAAGCGGTAGGGAAAGCGAGGGCCAAAGGATCTAGAGATTCGCTGATACTGATGGACAACCTGGCCTTGGTAGTGAGTATTCGCAATAACACTGTCATAACCGCAATTGATGGGGTAAATATTCAGGAGAACGTATTTACCAAAATCGATAGTGCAGTAATAATATAGGGCCGGACCTCAAGCTGAGGAGGCCTGCAGATGCTGAACGACAGAAGCATCTAATAAGCAATAAAGGAGGTCACTTAAGATATGATGCGTTCATTGTATTCTGGTGTTGCGGGATTGCAAAATATGCAGACTAAATTGGATGTAATAGGAAACAATATTGCAAACGTGAGCACTACAGGTTATAAGAAAAGTCGAGTACTTTTCCAGGACACGCTTTATCAAGTCATTAGCGGGGCATCAACTGGGAGCGATTCCGCAGGCGGAACCAATCCTAAAGCGGTAGGTTTGGGGATGACAGTAAGCAGTATAGATGTGATACATACGGGAGCATCTACCAGCACTACAAATAATCCGACCGACATGGCCGTTGATGGCAGTGGCTATTTTGTAGTAAAAGACGGCGATCTTACTTATTACACGCGCAACGGTAGTTTTAATTTTGATAATTACGGTAATCTGGTAAATCCCAGTGGGTGTATGGTGCAGGGGTGGTTGGCTGATGATGAAAATAATATAGATACCACCGCATCTGTTGAGAACATCAATATATCTGACTACTATACCAAAGCCGCTAAAACTACTGAGCTGGTAGAACTTACCGGAAATCTGGATTCAAATACGGAAGTATCAACCTTTACTGATATTACCGACGCTAATGAATTTGCCGATGAAGAGAATACCATTACTTATTCGGTGGATGTATACGATACCATGGGGAACGCAGTAACGTTATATCTAAGGTTTTATAAAACGGAGATTGATACCGTCAACTCAGTGACCAGCTGGGCCTGTGATATATCAACAGATCCTGAGTTTGAAAATTCCACCGATTACGATCACACCGATGGTGATGATTTTGAGGCAATTGATCTGTCAGCCGGTGGAAGTTCGGCAGAAGTATTAAGCGCGTCAGATATACTGCGGGCATATGGCATCGAGTACGACAGCAGCGGAAATATATTAAATGAAGACAATGCTGCCTTCACAATTACTATCGATCGAAGTGCTGAAGGTGCAGACGACATTGTATTTACCCTGGACATGGCCAATATGAGCCAATACAACGCTGATTCCAAGTTGAGCTCGTATACTCAAGATGGTTACCCTACAGGAACCCTGAGCAGTTACTCAATAGGCTCTGATGGAGTTATTACTGGGGTCTATGATAATGGTGAATCTCTAGCTATAGCTCAGGTGGCGCTCGCTACATTTAAAAACCCAGCCGGCCTGAACCAAGTGGGATCAAGTCTGTTTCAAGTATCCAATAATTCCGGAACTGCCAATATATCCGCACCAGGCCAGGACGGCAAAGGGGCTATTGTGGCAGGATGCCTGGAAATGTCCAATGTGGATTTATCAACAGAATTAACCGACATGATTGTAACCCAGAGAGCTTATCAGGCTAATTCCCGGGTAATTACTACTTCCGATGAAATGTTGGAAGAACTGGTAAACCTCAAGAGATAGTTAAATATTCCTCCGGGAGTCTCTCCCGGAGGATATAAAGAGGTGAAACGGTGATTTATCTAACCCGATTAAATGGAGAAAGAATTGTATTAAATACTGATCTGATTGAGTTTATGGAAAAAACACCGGACACTGTAGTTACTCTTACAACCGGGAAAAAGTTTGTAGTACGCGAACCGGTTAATGAAATTGTAGACAGCATTAATGGGTTAAAAAGGAAACAATATTCAAGCTTAAAAGATTAGTCATGGTAAGGGGGATTCAAAGTGGCAGATGACAATACCGTAGAAGTGGAGCAAAAAAAATCTGGAGTAGACCTGAAAATTATTATTATCGGCATGGTGATATTCATTGTTCTGGTGGGTGGTTCCTTTTATTTAATGAAATCAATAATGGCTCCTTTAATGCCTGCTGACCCCAAAAGCACCAGCGAAGGGAGCGCAGGTGATATTGGGGCGCTGGTATCGATTGGAGAGTTTATGACTAATGTTAATGATGTTGCGGGTACCCGCTATCTAAAAGTGGAGGTTACGGTTGAATCATCTGACGAAAAAGCCCAGGAAAAGATTGATGCCTATATGCCGGTAATAAGAGATAGTATCCAGGGAATATTATCTGCCAAAACGGTAGCCGACCTGGATATCCGCAACCGGGACAGTTTGAAAATAGAAATCAAGGATGAGATTAATGAAAAAATTGGTACAGATACCATAAGTAATGTGTATTTCACCAGTTTCATTATGCAGTAATTATAACCAATAGGGAGGGTTATAATGAGCGAAGTTTTATCGCAAAACGAAATCGACGCTCTATTATCAGCATTAAGTGATGGCTCTGTGAATGCTGAAGAACTCAAAGAAGAACAGAGCAAGAAAAAAGTAAAGGTATATGATTTTAGAAGACCCAGCAAGTTTTCTAAAGATCAGCTGCACACCTTGCAGGTAATACATGATACCTATGCAAGAGCTTTGAGCACTTTTTTATCAGCCCAGCTTCGTATGCCTGTACAAATGGATGTTCTATCGGTTGAACAGCTGACCTATGAAGAATTTATGAGATCTATTCCCAACCCAACCATACTAAATATATGTTCCTTTTATCCCCTTGAAGGCAACATTATTATGGAGATTAATCCCAATCTGGGATTTGCCCTTTTAGATAGACTTCTAGGGGGACAGGGGCAGGCTCCTTTAAAAATCAGGAGCTTAACAGAAATTGAAGAAACGGTCATGGAAAGAATTGTACAGCGTATGCTTGGTTATCTTACGGAACCGTGGGACAGTATCATAGAGCTGGAAGCTAACCTGGAACGAGTTGAAACCAATCCCCAGTTTACTCAACTGGTCTCACCATCTGAAGTAATGATGATAATATCTATAGAAACTACATTGGGAGATGTATTGGGAATGATAAATATTTGCATACCTTTCCTGGTATTGGAGCCCATAATGGATAAACTCAGCGTACACTTTTATTATTCCTCATCTTCTCAAAAACACAATCCCGAAAATATGAGCTTAATTCAGAATAAATTAGAAACTACCCGAATTCCGGTCAAGGCAATTCTAGGTGAGAATCGGATTACAGTTCAAGACTTATTAGAACTTTCCGTGGGAGATGTGATTCCTCTGAGAAGAAGAATAGGCGAACAACTAGACCTGGTGATTGGAGACCATACCAAATTTACAGGTAAGCCGGGCATAAATGAAGGTAAGTTAGCGGTACAGGTATGCTGTGTGGTAGAGGAGGTAATGGATTATGAGTGATGGTATATTGTCCCAGGAAGAAATAGATGCCCTGATTACAGGAGGCGGCAGCAATAGTACGGAAGCGGTCAGCGAAACACCTGCAGAGATAACCGAGTATCAGAAAGACACCATGTGTGAAATAGGCAAATTAAGAATG
>CAZBKS010000094.1:0-5098 GCA_964492475.1 uncultured Syntrophomonas sp.
GTAAAGAGGGTCTTTTTTTATGGTTATTTTGCCAAAGGACAAATTTAATTAAAGGAGTGATTCCATGCAAGAATTATCTTCAATCTTAGAACCATACGACAACTGGTTTAATAATGATGAAACCGACAAAAACATGGAGGCAAAGCAAGCTTTATACAAATTTTGTGAAGAGTTCAAAAAACAAAAGCCGGAGAAAGAATACAAGAAAAGCAGAGGAAGTGCCCTCCATATTTCTTATCTCCATTTTCTATTAGAAATTAAGCGGGCCTTTTTGGAGCAGAAATACATGCGGGTTTGCAATGAACTTATTACTCTGATGCATTATGAACCTTATCTTCAAGGAAGAATTTACTATAATATTATTAAGACATTGGAGGAGAGTTTGGAGATAAGGAGAGATAAATGATGGAGGCGCATAAAGAAGACCCTGATATATTTACTATTGGAGAATATAGATATGCAATGGACTTCATACAAGATGTTTTGAAAACAGAAGCAAGCGTAGAGGACCAGTTGATTATTGTGAATTTCATGTTGGATGTTGTAAAAGAAGACTTGAAGATGGATTTGTTGTCGTATATTTTCTATTCTAAAGAGGATTTCAGTAGGGAAATAAATTGGCCTTTTCCTGTAAAGTATAGGGACGAGATAGACAATGAGTTATCGATAGAAGAAGGGGCTGCGGAAGTGGATTTGACGCAGAACTGTGTTCTAGTTTTACCCTGGAGCCGGAATAGGTTGTGCAATCAAATAGTGAACATATTCAAGAATGATTTCTGTTATGATGAGCGCAATCACAAGGCTTGGTATTTTCCGTATATATCATTGTGTTATGTACATAACGGCAGACATTCTGTAGCATCCGGAGTTGTACATAAGAAGGGAAAAATAAAAGCCCAACAATATGATATCACCAAACTATTTTCTCATATATATACTGATGGACAAAATTGGTACAGCAGTCATAATAATAACAATTTAGGTCGCCTGGTTGATTTCAGGTTGGGAATCATATATGAAATAGCAAAAGTAAAGCATAAACTTGAGCAAACTGCTTTATAGAGGTTAGTTATAGACCAAATAGCAAACATTAAAACCCTCGTGAAGAGGGCTTGGAAATAAAGAGGGGATGAAATAATTGAGGATTTTAAAATGGAAAAGAAAAATTAAACCATCTCCAGCAAGGTTTAAAAAAGAATTTGATTTTGCTATGAATTTTGTAAAGCAGACCTTAGAAAGAGAAAAAAACAATAAAGATAAAATAATTATCCTGGATTTTATGCTAACTGTCATAAAAGAAGACTTGAAAACCGACTTATTATCACACATTTTATACTCAAAAGAGCACTTTGAAAGATATTTTCGTTATCCGATCCCGCTTTTTTATTATGATGAAAAAGGCAATGAAATTGCTATAAAAGAATTAGGAGCTGTTGAGCTTAATTTAGCTCAGGACTGTGTCTTAGCCCTTCCCTGGCATCAGGAAAGACTATGTGAACAGATCAAAAATATTTTTACCAATAAATTCATTTATGATGAATATAACCAATGGGGATATTACTTTCCATACATAGGTTTATGTTATGTATATAATGGCATCCATTCTGTAGCTTCGGGAATTGTACATAAAAAAGGAACTATAACGGTTGAGCAGTATGATATTACTGAACTATTTTCTCATATATATACTGATGGACAAAATTGGTATAGCAGTCATAATGATAACAATCTAGGTCGCCTAGCTGATTTCAGGTTGGGAATTATATATGAGATAGCAAAAGTGAAGCATCAACTTGAGCAAACTGCTTTATAGCAGTTAGTTATAGACCAAATAGCCAAAATTAAGGCCCTCGCAAAGAGGGTCTTTTTTTATGGGCATTTTTAAAAGTGAGTAAAAATAATTTAAACTCACGTAGCCCTAAAACACTGTAAAATCCGCTGGGCAAGAGGACACAAAACGAAAGGTGGTGTTATGCCTTAAAAATCTAAAGAAAGGAGAAGATTGCATTTGAATACTTTAGCTTTAGCATCTGGACTTATCGGAGTTGCTATTGTCTTACCTGTAATGGCTCGGAACATTCCGCAGTTAGACAAAGAAGAAGTATTTACCCGAACCGGTGTCCGGCTCTTGAACGAAGAAGATAAAAGCCTTCTGAGCTTGCAGATCAGCAGGGCAGGGTTAGAGATTCAACCTGAATACTTCCAGGGCTTAAAAGCAGGATTGACCAGTCTGTATTTAGTTGTTGTCGTAGCACTATCACTCATATCATCCTGGGTTTTAATTTTAGCTGTATTTACCCCAATTGTATATTTGCTGCCGGGGTTTTGGCTGAAAGGCAAGGTGGAAGCCCGTAAAACGGAACTGAAGAAAAGACTTGATGATTTTGCTATGTATCTGTCAACGGCCTTAAATTCAGTGCCAGATCTTGTTGATGCCTTAAATGAGGCCGGGAAAGCTACCGGAGGAGTATACGAGAAAGAGATTAATACGGTTCTGAAAGAAAATTCATCAGGAAAAAACCTTATGGATGCCCTGGTAGATATGTCTGTACGGACCGATATTGACGAACTTAATTCCCTAATATCCTCTATAAGCCAGATATATGTTCATGGTGCCAAGGCATCCGATAAGATGCAGGAGTTTTCCGATAAAATCCGGGAAGGCAAAAGGTTTGACATTATGAATCAAGCTGGAAAAGTACAGATTAAATTAATTCTGGTTGTTTTGTTATTTATATTGGTTCCAATTTTGATGGTTATCGGCTACCCAGCCGCATACTCTCTAATACAAATTATGTGAAAACAAGGAGGAAAATGATTATGATGAAAAAATTCAAAGCGCTGATAAAGGATGAAAGTGGACAAGGGATGGCTGAATACGGGCTTATAATCGCATTGATTGCTGTTGTATGTATTGCGGCCATGATATTCCTGGGCGGGTCAATTTCGGATAAATTCCAATTGATTGGCGAGGAAATCGAGGAAGCCTCTCCAGGCGGTGGATTTTAACAACTGCCGAAAGTGAAAAGAAGGGGTTTATCCTATCTTTTCACTTTCCCTAAAAAAACAAGGGAGGTTAGCGTGAAAACAACACGATCACCGAACAAAACTGATGGGGACTAAAAAAGTGCATACTTCTCCCTTGAATATATAAGTGAAATTTTTAAGTAGGCTGCAATGATAAGCCTAGTATGTCATTTTCCTGAATAATACCTTGAGCAATCAAAAGCTTAGCAGCCTTCTTTAAAGCCTTGTTCTTCTGTTTATCACGGAGTTCCATAGGAATATCTGCTTTGTAGAGATCACTTGGATTAAAATTCTCACCCGTTGAAAGCATGTGATAAATAGCAGTTAGAATCATTCTGGAAACGGCGATAATGGCTCGTTTTTTGCCTCTTCTCTTGGCAATGCGCTCATACTTGATACGGTAGTAAGAATCGTCCTTGGATTTGACCGCAGCATGAGCAACCTGAACCAGAGCAGGCTTGAGGTAAACACCGGCTCTAGAAATGCGGACCGACTTTTTTTTGCCGGCAGATTCGTTGCTACCAGGCGTTAGCCCCGCCCAGCAGCAAAGCCGCTTTGAGGACGAGAAATGAGCCATGTCGGTACCAATCTCGGAGACGATCGTGATAGCAGAAGTGCGGTCAACTCCGGGAATGGTACAAATAAGTTGAATAGAACTTTCCAAGGAAGATGCCAAAACATTGAGCATATCGTCCAGTTCATGGATAGAGTTCTCAATGAAATCCAGGTGATTGCGAATCATGCGGACACGGTATTTCTGCTCAGGCATCATTTGATATCCCTCAATGGATTCAATCACCGCATCAGACTTTTTCTTAAGGGACCTTTGCAGAAGGGATATGCAGTGTTGGGGATCAAAGGAATCTGAATTCACAAGGTAGTCGGTGATGGATGAGGCAGATTTGCCAAACATGTCGGAAACGACAGCATCAAGGGCTACATTGCAGACAGTGAAAGCATTTTGAAAACGATTTTTTTCACTGGATTTGCATGAGACCAGTTTAAATCGGTAGCGAGTATACTCACGCAGAAGCCGAATCGACTTGTTGGGGATGAAACTACCCGGAACAAGACCCAAACGAAATAAGTCGCCGATCCATTTAGAATCTTTAGTGTCGTCCTTATTGCCTTTTACGGCCTTAACCCATTTAGGATTGGCAATGGTAACGTTGATGGAATCTTCAAGTAAATTGAACACGGGAACCCAATACTTCCCGGTAGATTCCATACAGACATCTCTACAATTATTGTCCAACAACCATCGTTTTAATTGCAGGATGGAGTTGTTGAAGGTGGAGAAGCGCATCTTCTGGTAGTGAGGGGTAATCCCCTCAGACGTGATAATGGTGGCGACTAAAAACTTTTTGTGGACATCTACTCCACAGCATATTGGATAAACGACTTTCACCCTACTGCCTCCTCTTAAAGAAAATGGTGTGGAGAAGGCAGGGACTGGACTGCCGCACATTCAACAAGGTGTTAAAACAATGATTAGCGTACGGTCTCGAAGAACCACTTATTTGTGCTTGAAAGGCAGTTCTTACACTGGTTTTTATACGGTTTTGGGTCAAAGATTGAGCAGTCTACTACTCGCCTTACCGTGCTTTGTAGTTTGCCTTCTCCTCAGACCTATTTTACCGTAATTAGGGCTAGATAGCGCCCCGTTTTCATTACTATTTGTATCGCCGCTGTTGCGGCGAGATGGAGGTTTTTATGGATAAACCATTAAAAATCTTAGAGAGCGTACAGTTTCAAAAAGAAGCTGTCATAAACTCTTTTTTATTTATCCTGATAATATCAATACTCCTTTATGCGGATTTTGGTACATTGACTGGCCCGGGGATAATGGCGGCTTTATTGGGGATATATTTTAGTTTATCTCTCAGGCATATGTTGGTTGCTATGATAGGGATGTGTTCGGCGTCTGCTAGTTTTATAGGGCAGACGCTTGTCGCATACTGTCCATATTGTACTATGGCAGCCATATGTTTTCTTTTAGTGGGAACGATCAGTCTAATACGAATTGCTAATAGATATGCCTTCATATCGTTGGTATTATGCGGTATTACAA
>CAZBKS010000094.1:5108-7547 GCA_964492475.1 uncultured Syntrophomonas sp.
GTTAGTGTGTTTGCTTGGAGTTTTACTGCTTATGCAGATACGAGAGAGCCGGTAATACAGAACGGTAAGGCTGCCGTGATCACTGAAAAATGCGATATAAGCAAACCAAAGTTGTATTTATCTACAACCTGTCCGTCGTGCAAAGATGTCGTGGCAGACTTTGTAAGCAAAGACCCAAAGGGTGAAAAATGGCTACCAGTTATAGTACCTCACAGTCATTTAGCCCAGGGTGAAAAAATGCTTCAGGAATTAGGCTATCAAGGAGAAGTAGTGTCTGCATCATATCCACCCGGGAACCGACTGCCAGCCCTGGATATCGAAGGAGTAATAACCGTAGGCAGTAAAATTAAATTTGAAGAAATCCAAAAGGGGGAAATAAAATAAATGGAACTATTAAAAAAGAACTTACCCGTAGTTATTGCAATAATTATCGCAGTAATCGCAAGCGTTCTAATTTATACGATAATCAAAGCCCAAACGCCCAGTGTGCCGGTAGTGTATGCCAATCAGATACTTAAGGTTGGATTGACAATAACACCCGATCAATTAAGCGTAAAACACTTGCCTGCATCAGCGGTGCCCAGCAACAGCTTTAAAAGCGTAGATCAAGTAGCTGGCTCTACCGTATACAATGGCCCTATAGTAAAAGATAACGTCATTACCGCCGACCATTTAAGCACTTATGGTTCATTAATGGCGACACTTAACACCTTCGCGCCGGAAGGCTGGACTGCCGTAGAATTACCCTCTGGGGGCGGTGCCGGGATGACCGGGATTAAACGAGGGGACGCAGTGGATATTTACGGAGAGGTAATGTCGGGACAAGGGACTGTCATAGGAAAGATTTGTGGCGGTGCAATAGTGTTGAATATGCCTGACGAAAACAAAAGCCAATTTGTTGTTGCAGTTCCTGATAATTATGCGCCAGCGGTAGCGGAACTAATAATAAGAGATCAGTCCATGACAATTACCCTGCCCAATGGGCAACCCGTAGTTGAAGTGCCCGAGGCAAATACCATAACAGAGGAAGAAGCAGGGGAGGAATAATTATATGGAATTAAGTTTTCCAATTACACCGAGAGAGGCAGGGAGAGGTATTCTGATTTCTTTCCTGCCATTAAAAGCGGGAGCGGGAGCAGCGACGCTGGCTTGTATGTCGGCACTGGTAGCCTGCAAGCATTATGAAACGTCAATTATCGATTTAAACCAGGAATCCAAAGTAAGATCATATTTGGGTTTTCAGGATTTGAGTTCGTCAACTGTTTCCATACTGGATATAAACGGAGCAGCTACTCCGGAAGGGATATTTTCAGCCAGTGAACAGCATCATACTGGCTTAAAAGTCTTTCCCGGGGTTAGCCCCCGTGTATTGGAAGCCTCACAGATAGATACGCAGTTAATGTTAAAAGCTATTACATATCTCAAAAAAGCGAACCCGCTTACTATGGCAGTAATAAACCCATTACACTCATCATGGATGGCCGCTATGTTGTCGGATATGGTGTGTCTGGTAGTAAAGCCAGACCGCCCTAACATGGATGCCTTTCGGGAAACTACAGACTTCTTGAATCGCCTGGGCTGTTCTGACCGTTTGAAAATTATTTTAAACCAAAATGGTTATACAGGCGGACTTGAGAGTAAAGGAGCCGCAAATTATTATTCGCCCGATATAGTGATAGGCTATGACAAAGCTATCCCGGAAATGTGTAATCGCAGAGTTTTGGACCCTAGTAAAAACATCCGGGCAGAATTATTTTCATTAGTGAAAGAGGTGATAGCGGATGCTTGATATGAATCTAATAAGGGTGCTGGCGGTGCGTGACGGCTTATTAGAGGAAGCCTATATGCCGCAGAAAGAGCAGGAAAGCGAAAAGACTCTTATATCCAGAGAGTTATACAAACAGTTGCGAGATAACGTGCAATATGCTGTCCGGAAGCAATTTGCGTTGGAAGAAATCAATCCCAAGACCGCCCGTGATCCGGTAATAAAATCCAAGTTCAGTAATATCGTTCATTATCAAATAAAAAACTTGAAAATTGATGTGCCTGAGCCGGAAGTACCGGTCCTGGCCGATCAATTATTTTCCGATATATTGGGATACGGCCCGTTGGAAAAATACTTCAACGATGAAGAAGTTACAGAAATAATGGTTACAGGATGTTCAATCTATGTAGAGAAAAAAGGCCAGAATTTTGAGGCTCCAGAACGGTTTGAATCTGTAGAGCAGGGCAAAGACTTACTGAGAAGGATGCTGGCAAAAACCGGTGAACGCATAGACCAAGCCAAACCAGAGGTTGATGCCAGGCTGCATGACGGCTCCCGGTTAAATGCACAGATAGCACCAATAACCGAAAATGATCTTCTCATTACTATAAGACGATTCCGGCAGGATATCGACATTGAAACCCTTATTCAGAACAAAGCCGCATCAAGAAAGG
>CAZBKS010000095.1:0-7500 GCA_964492475.1 uncultured Syntrophomonas sp.
AATGTTGGCCGCATCCAGTGGAGCTCCATCGGCAGAGCCTGCACCCATCAATGTATGAATTTCATCTATAAATAAGACCAGATTGGGATTGGATGAAGCTTCCTTGACAATTTTCTCCAGCCGTTCTTCGAATTCACCCCGGTATTTGGTTCCAGCCACCAGACTGCCCAGGTTTAGTTCGATGATCTGCAGAGCTTTAAGCAGGTCCGGGACCCCGTCCCCAGCCACCAGGCTGGCCAGTCCTTCCACAATACAGGTTTTCCCTACTCCGGCATCGCCTACCAGTATGGGGTTGTTCTTTTTCTTTTGCACCAGTATCCGAGCCACCTTTTTGAGCTCATCCCGCCGTCCTATCAGAGGGTCAAGCTTGTCAGCCCTGGCCAGGTTAATCAGGTCCCTACCATAACGGTCCAAGTAAGGTGTCATTGATGCTTTTGGGGGTTCGCAGCAATTTTCTTCCGGGAGAGCATCCGCTCGTTTTTTACCATTTGATACTGTTGTGTCGGTGACTAGCTTTTTACGGTGGATACCCATCTCCATTAATAATTGATCCAATGGAACAGACGGCAGTTCCAGTACAGCTGACAGAAAATGCCGCATATTTACCTCCCTACTCCCCTGTTTATCTGCTATCTTTCCTGCCAGCGTAAAAGCCTCGCGGCATTCCGGGGTACGGTGCCCGGAAAATTTCTTTTTCCCCGCCTGGCCACCGGCGAGTATTTTGCGGAGGCGTCTCCTGGCAATTTTAGGTTCGAATCCCTGTCCGCTCAAAAAGGAAATAAAATCACCTAATTCCTGTTTGATCTCCGGCCACAAACTCTCAGCAATTCCCAGGTTTTGCGGCTCCAAATGCAAAACGTCTTCCATCTTGCAAAGACCCAGGAAGATATGCTCTGTACCCAGGAATTCACTTCCCAAATGTTCAGCTTCCATGGCTCCCAGGCTGAATGTCAACCTGGAGGCGGTTGAAAATTCCGGCATTCGCTGACCCCCCTTATTACCCTGATACCAGAATTTAATCTCATATTTAAACAATAGTTGATTTAAATATACTTTTTAACTAATACATGTTTTTCCTGCACCATGTTTTATTTTTATCCTATTGTTTGTTTACACTTTTAGGCTTGGTTTTACTGTGATTTAGGCGTTGTTATGACAATTTCCGATTCCATCGTTTTAACCCGTTTCGCTGTCAATCGCAGATTATAGATATATTCAAGTTCATTATGAGCGGTTGCACTTTTAGGTTCGTATTGCAGGGATTCCTGCAGGTATTTTTCGGCCAGGTCCAGTTGCTGCAAATCAATCAGCTCCACCCCTATACCCCGCAAAGCACGAGCTTTGGTTTCCGCAGTGATATGGGGACGCACCTGCAGGGCTTTATTATACAGAGAGAGGGCATATTCATGCTGGCCCAGGCCGCTGTAAGCAATAGCCATTTCACAATAGCAAGATGGCTGATCAGGTTCCAACTTGAGGCTGTTTTCCAAATGATTTATGGCACTATTATATTTGCCTTCGTGCACATCCAGATAAGCTAGAAAATAATAGGCACGCGGGTAGGCATTGTTTATCCATACCACATTTTCATCCCGTCTGGAAAGCGACCTGACATACTGTAAAAACTCACTGCGGCTCCAGAATTTAATAAATTCCTCATTGCCGTTTATGTAACTGTGCTGATAATTGCTGGGGGTGTTTGAAATTACTTCGTTGAGCAAGCTGCGGGCGGAAGAAAGATTATTTTGTTTAATAGCCCGCAAAGCCTGATTGACCTTGTCCGCATCCTGTTTTTCAATATCACTGTAACCTGTCATTTTGTATACCTCCCGTTTTGTGTTCAAGCAATATACAACATTACGGGGAAAATATCGCAGGATAAAAATAAATTCTCCTCTTTTTTAAGAGAATTTAACGCATCTACTGCTATAAGCGGGAAGTAAACAACGATATGTCCGTATAAAATGGTACTCCAAGCTCGTTGGCTTCCAGAGTTTTAATAAGAACTGTTTTTATTTCCTCCTGGTTCAAGCCTATAATCTTTAAGGCTTTTTTCACCGCAGCACTGGGTGTTTCCAATAAAGAGAGCAAAAGATGGGCCTCCTGGATGAAAGGAGAACCGGCTCTTTTCGCCATAGCCGCGGCCGAGGCCAAAACCTGATCATAATGGGTCGTTGAGCTGGGTTTCTCCTCAATATTTCTGCCGGATAATTGAAATTGTCTTTTGATCTTATTTTGCGCTTCTTGCGGGTCAATTTTGAGCGCTTGCATAATCTGCTGCATCAACCCGCCTTCTATTTCGAAAAGCCCCAGCAACAGGTTGATGGCTCCAATGTACTCCAGCCCATATTTATATGAATAAGAGGCGGCCAAGGCTATAACCTTGTTTATTATCTGGTCCGGCATGGGTTCCCCGTTAAAGGGCAGGGGCGTGATCTTATAGGGATCATTCCGTACTGTATTTATATCAAGGGCAAAAAGAAACTTGTTTTCCTTTATACATCTCCGGGCTTCCTCACAGGCATCGTTCAAATCGGCGCCGGCAAAAGACTCCTCAGGGTTTCTGATAGTACAAGCAGTGCTTTCCACCACAATTGCGTCCCGCAGAATTAATTCCCGCTCCAGAATCAGAGGCTCCTGCCTGGCTTTGACATCCTTCCAGCAGCCAACCAGGGCATGCTGGTACTGCTCATCTATTGTAAGTAAAATTACTATGGGCTGGGCACCCAGGTGCTCCAGGCATCCGGCCAGCAACAAAGATAGGTCAATGCATGTTCCCCACCCCTGCTGCATTTTCAGATCAGCAAGGATTTCATGGGGTAGGCGTACCTTCTGGCTGTTCATCTCAAAACAGGAGGGCTCATAAGTATAATTTAAATGCCACTCTTTCCGTAAATATTCATATATAGCCCGTAAGGCAAGCTCCATTTTATTTTCCGTTTCGGATTGCATCAGGGTTTCAAATGAAGCAAACCTCTCATTGGTCTGTTGTGCCAAATAGATTCTGGATTCCATAATAATCTTTTTTGTAACAGGATGATTGGGCAGCACGAAGGCAGCCATGGCTGGCCAGTGTTTTTTTTCCTGCGACCACTCGTCAAAGGCCAGAACCCACAGCTCTTTTTCAATTACTTTTTCCGACTCGATAAATACTGTCAGGTGCGCAGTCTTGCGTTCAATTTGAAATTCAAGATCAGGCCGGTATATATATAAATGAGGTTTTGGGATCGTATAGGTTTGTCCTGGTTCCAGTCCGGGTATGCTCAAATAGCCGGAACGGGCCAATCCCTCGATAATTATTTCTGCATGTGACGGTGCGCTGGTTTTCTGGCCCCGGTTCCGAATCGATATATTATCAATCACCGGTAAACCGCTGTGAATTAGTGAATAATTTACGGAATCCACCCCATCGATATCAACTGCAAATTCTTCAGTAAAGCCCCGGGTACATGAATCACTGGTGAAGAGCAGAACGGTATCCCCTATTAATATCTCATCTCCCTGCTGCAGCGGGGCCTTTTCCTGACTCCGTATTTCCAATGTCCTGCCCGGAGTTTGGCAAGTATGGATGACCGTGCCGTGTTTGCTGCCCAAGTCTTGGATAAACCAGTCCTCATTCTCAAACCAGATCCTGGCATGGGTCCTCGATACCCGTCGGTCGGAATAAATATCAACATCAACCACTTTTTCAGGCAGAGTTTTGCGTCCCAGGATATTTATTCTATCCTGATGCAAGAACCACTCTTTATTTAATTTATAGCTGGTTATATCGGTCAGTTTCATTTCCTGAAATACCACCTATGCTTGATTACCATAGTTTTTTTGATTCTATCACAGTATTTTTAGCAAGGCCTGTCTGAATTCTGCCGCCGTTTGAAATCTTTGCCCAGGGTCCTTTTTGACAGCCTTATCGACAATTGTTGCCAGCTTTAAAGGGATATCGGGTTTATTTTCCCTTATGGGCGTAGGACTCTCTTCCAGTATGAGCCGATATGGATTTTGGCCATTTTTAATCCGAATGAAAAGAGCCTCCGCCTCGGCCATATTCCTGAACTTGATTTTTTTATCGTAAAAATAGCGAATGATTTCCAAACTTGTTGGGAAGTTATAGGGAAATTGCCCGGTTAGCAGATAATACAGGGTAACCCCAAGGGAATATATGTCCGCCGGTGCCCGGACACTGCGGGCATCCAGTATCTGCTCCGGGGGTATGAAAAAGGCGGTGCCCATACATACTCCAAACTTGGTAATAATCGTACCGCCAGCCTCACCATATTTTTTGGCCAGTCCAAAATCAGTTATTTTGGGTATTATCAGCCCGTTCTCAGCTTCCTGCAGTAAAATATTCTCCGGTTTCAGATCGCGGTGAACAATGTCCATTTTATGGATATACTCAAGTCCCTCCAGGGTAGCTTCTATGTATTGAACTGCCTCGTCAACCTTCAGATATGAATGATTGTTTTTCTCCAGCAGATGCTGGAGGTTTCCGCCATAAGCCATCTCCATCACCAGATAGGGCCCCTCTGAGCTTTCACCGCTGCCTATGTAGCGGATGGCATTGGGATGATTAATTTCCTGCATGTATCGGGTTTCCCTACTGAAACGCTTAATCAGCTGTTTATCGTTCAGATTCAGCAGTTGTTTCAACGCTAAAATCCGTCTCGTAGGCCGGTGGCATACCTGGTAAACCTTGCCCATGCCGCCTTGTCCCAGGACCTTGATTACTTCATAGTCGGCTATTATTTTTCCGGCATCCTCTCCACTTTTAAGGGACTCGATACAATGTTCACAACAGTATCTCACCAATCCCTGCAACAGATCGGCCCGACCGTCGTGGTTGGCTGCCTCCGTAATATCCCGCCCGCAGGAACAAAATACTCTGACAGTTTTGGGGGCAAGTGCCTGCAGGCGCTCATTTTCTATTTCCTTAATACATTTGAGGCAGAATGCCGGCGGCACCTCTCCATCGATGATCTGAAACATTTCTCCGCATTTTAAACAGCGAATGTCACAAGCCTTAATATCCTGCGTTATCCCGACTTTGATGGAAGTATAACCGACTTCTATAACATCACCGTCGTTTAGTTCCGCTTCTATTTGGGCAATTCCATTGATAACCGGTTTGTTTTTGCTGTCAAGATCTTTTAACATCACTCGCGGAGGGGATATTTCCAATAAAAAGTGTTTCCGGCTCACGTAAGGGTCATCATTGGCCAGCCTGAAATGGGCGTCCTTGGATCTTCCCACAATAAATATGTCTGGGTCCGTAAATTCAAACACTCTGCCGGTTTCCGGTCCCTTGGTCACTTCCAGGCTAACCTTCACTTTGCCTTCATCCCCTGTCCTTCATCTGCTTATGCCTTTATCTAAGATTTGATATTCTCTGGATTAACGAGAAGAACCGTAATATTATCATAACCACCCTCACTATTGGCTGCTTTTATCAGTCTCAGGCAAATTTCCTTCATAGTTCCACCCCCGGTAACTATAGTTGATATTTTGGAATCATCCAGCATATCCCATAATCCGTCTGAACACAGGAGCACCAAATCCCCTTTCTTTAACTTGCGTTCATGATATTCCGGATTTATAAGGTAAACCCCTATGGCCTGACTCAACTGTCCGCTCAACATACTATATCTTGCTTCTTCTCTGGTCATCCTGCCTTCTTTGATCAACTCAGCTGCGGTGGAGTGGTCTTCAGTTATCTGTTCGATATATTCCTGGTCTATGACATAGACCCTGGAATCACCCACATGACATGTATGCAGAATCTGCTTATGAATGAAGGCCAGGACAATGGTCGTTCCCATCCCCACATATTCGGAATTTGTGCCGGCAAGCTGCAATACTCCCTGATGAGCCGAGATTGCAGCCTTGGTCATTTCCTCTTCTATGTTTTTGCGGTCCTGTCTCAAATCCTCAATCAGTTCCGGGGTAAAATAGCTGCCGGCAATATCCGCTGCGGCAGCACTGGCTACTTCTCCCGCATTATGACCTCCCATGCCGTCGGCAACAATATATACATTTTCTGATGCTTTAATAAGAAAACAGTCTTCATTGTGATCTCTTCTTAACCCAGTATCGGTAGCTCCAAAGGCTGTATTATCTATTTCGTTCGTGGTATTTCCGAAAAGATTTCTAATGAATTTCACCATTGTACCTCCTGCCCGGTATTTATCAGGCTTCCTTCTCCAGACATCTCCTGCAAATCATCCTGCCGTCTTTTTCATGCATACAGTTAATGCAATAACCCTTTTTGCAGACCGGGCACAACTCGGTTGCCTTGAAACTAGGATGGAATTCGCAAAAATCAGGTTTCAGATAAGTAGCTGGCTCATCTGCGTCATTATCCGCCAGCGGTGCCTTTGGATCCTGTTCAGGCTCTTTCGCTTCAATATTAGGGTTCAACTCAACTCCGGGCTGCTGTTCGGGTTTCAGCGGTTGAACGGGGTCAATTGGGTAAGAAGCTTTAAGGACGGTTTGGCCGCGTTCTATTTGTCCGGGCAGAATAAATTTAAACTTGTACTGATCAAACGCAATCTCATCACCTGATTTAAGCCTGGCTTCCCCCTTAATTTTTACCGAGTTCAGAAAAGTCCCATTGGTGCTGTCCTGATCAACCAGGTAAAAACCATTGTCACGGAATTCAATCGTTGCATGCAAAGCCGACACCGTGCTTCGGGGTATACCGATGTCAAGGGCTGAATTGCCCGGGGTGGGGTCAAGCCGGCCGATCACGGTAACCAGTTTATTGATTTTGTAACGGGCTTGCTGGGTTGCTTTACTCTCATCCTCAAGTAGGGCCAGGGGTATAGTTGCAGGTTGGGGTTTGGGCAGCACCTGGTTTTTCTCATGTGGTACAGCCGGGCTTTGCTGTTTTAGAGGTTTTCGTTTAATCAGAATGCAGCCAGCTATGGCTAAAACCAGTACACCTCCGAAGGTTTCCAGCCATAACGATCCCGTGGATAGGCCGCTTGAGGTCTTCGGATTACTATCGGCGGAAATTTGAGCGGGAACCGGAGTACTGATATTTTGCTGAATCTGGCTGAAAACCTCTTGAATATCATCGGTTCTGAGAGCGCGATAGTAAGATCCGCCAGTTTTCTGACCGAGAATCTGCATGAGAGAATAATCGGCCTTATCTGTGAAAGCAATGCCAAATATCCTGATTCCCGAATCTTTGGCCTCGGCAGCCAGGTCTTCCTGCAGCCACCTCTGCTTTTCCATGTCATTGGCTCTGTCACCGGTGTCAATAATCCCATCGGTCATGATGATCACCACCGGTTGAGCATCTTGCCGGCCATTATTCTTCAGTTCGTAGATCGCTCTCTCCATGGCCGCCGGTATATTCGTGGCCTGGCCGTTGTAATCAAGCTTTTTCAAGTCCTCTAAAGCGGTCTGGCTGGTTTGGCTGTTCCCGGCCAAAGACAGGGGCATTATTAATTCGGGACTATCGGTAAATAGAAGTATCCCCACTCTGGTTTCGGCGGACAGCCC
>CAZBKS010000096.1:0-7486 GCA_964492475.1 uncultured Syntrophomonas sp.
TACGCAAAGTCCACCATCTTTATCATCCCCTATAATCAGACTGAGCCATTTATCATCAGGGTTTACCCAGACGCACGTGTCATCGGCAGTATCACCAACGTGGTGTGCTGGATTCGTTTCAACCCATGGTTTAACGGTGCTCAAGGTATCATTTTTTTGATGACATAAAATGTATACAATGAATATAAACGCGAAAATAAAAAGTATGCTAAATAAACAAAATAGTATATGACGCAATCTTAATATATACATAAGAAGCCTCCTAAATGCTCAAAAAATAGTTTAGAACAATCTTGTAATGGAATCGAGTAAGCCTATCATTTCATTAGTATGTAAGGTTGACAAAAATAATTACGCCATTATCGAAATGCTTCAGTCTACCAGAAATATCGAGATGGGCGATGAGATATGCCTTATGAAAATCATTCCTCTCGAAACGATTTGGAAATAGAGCAATGAAACTCACCTGATTTCAACACCGGGTAAAACACAAGGGCGGCGATGTCATGTGCCGCCCTTGTTTTACAGCCTTCTTAAAACTACTCATCTAATTTTATCAGCTCATAACTAATCATATGACTAAACCGGCGTTTTCTTTCCGCATTATGGCGCTCCTTTTCCCGCTTACAAATACCAATAATTGAATCCATATTGACAAGGAGTATCTTTGGAATTATTATGACTATAATAACAAAAATAGTCATTGAGTATGAGGTGGGAAATATGCCGAAAACTTTTTCCGATAGTGAACGCGCATATATAAAGGAAAGACTGATGGAGGAAACTAAAAAGTGTCTTGCCCTGTATGGTATCCGAAAAACAACGGTGGATGAACTCGTAAAACGGGTAAATATTCCAAAGGGGACGTTTTATCTCTTTTACGAATCCAAGGAGCGTTTGCTTTTTGATGTTATTTTACAGTTCAATGATGAGATTCAGCAAAAAATGATAGCCAAGGTTTCTGCCTTGAAAGACGACATGGATCATGAAAGATTGACGGACATAATATTCGGGTTATATAAAACTCTGGAAGATTCCTTTATGCCGAAGCTGATAGCGGACGGTGATTTGGAGTTCTATATGAGAAAGCTACCGTCTGAGTTATCACAGCTACATGCCGAAAAAGATGACCTCCGATTTGAGGAACTGGTCGCTTTAGTTCCAAATATTAAAGTGGAAAACATAAAGGTTTTTAGTGCAGCTTTCAGAGGGATTTTCCTATCCCTGCTCCACAAGCAGGATTTAGGAGAAGATGTTTTTGATGAAGCGCTCCTTACTATGATCCGGGGGGTAGTCATCCAGATGTTTGAAGGTGATAAGAAATGATCAATGTAAAAAAGCTAAGCTTTAGCTATACGAGCAAACCGTTTATTGAAAACATGAATTTTGAGGTCAAATCCGCTGAAATATTTGGTTTCCTGGGCCCTTCCGGCGCGGGGAAAAGCACATTGCAAAAAATACTGACCGGCTTGCTGACCGGCTATAAAGGCAGTGTCATTGTAAACGGCGAGGAGGTCGGGCACCATAACAATGGTTTCTATGAAAATATCGGTGTGGACTTTGAATTTCCGAGCCTTTATGAAAAATTGACGGCACGTGAAAATCTCAGATTTTTCGCTTCGTTATATAAAAAACACCGGGATATTGACACGCTGCTTTCCTCTGTCGGGCTTTCACATGACGCAGACAAAAAAGCATCTGATTTTTCCAAAGGTATGAAGTCGAGACTGAACTTCATAAAAGCCCTGTTGCATGATCCGCAGATCCTTTTCCTTGATGAACCGACTTCCGGACTTGATCCATCCAACTCCAAGGTTATGAAGGATTTGATACTGAAAGAGAAAGCGAAGGGAAAGACTATTATTCTGACCACGCACAACATGTATGACGCCACCGAGCTCTGCGACCGCGTAGCGTTTATTGTGGATGGCAAGATGAAAGCGCTTGACACACCTCGCAATTTGATCATGAGCAGGGGCGCGTCGAAAATAAGCTATACATATTTGGATAGCGGAAGAGAGGTAACTGCTGAGACACCTCTTCATAAGACCTCGGCAGATGAGGTGCTCATCAGCCTTATAGGGGACAACAGGCTTTTATCCATACACTCGGGTGAACCAACCCTCAACGATATTTTTATGGATATCACTGGGAGGCGGCTGCAATGAGGATGAAAGCACTTATCGGCGGGGATGTCCGTTTTCAGTTCAAGTATGGAATCTACTTTATTTATTTGTTTTTCTCAATTTTTTATATCGGTATCCTTTTCGCATTCCCAGCAGATTGGAGGGAAAAAGCGGCTATAATTATGATTTTTACTGACCCGGCGGCCATGGGATTGTTTTTTATGGGTGCTATCATTCTTTTCGAAAAAAGTGAGAGAGTCTTAAACAGCATCGCGGTCTCGCCGGTTAAAGCTTGGGAATATGTTTTGTCGAAGCTTTTTTCCATAGGTATCATATCCACCCTTGTAGGATTTGCAATTGGAATATCGGCGGGTATTGTTACAAAACCATTCCTTTTTATCATCGGAGTGTTTCTTTGCTCCTGCCTGTTTTCGTCTGTCGCTCTTATCATTGCTCGAAAAATATTCACACTCAATCAGTTCATGTTGGCAACCGTCCCGGCTGAGATACTAATTGTTATACCCGCCGTTCTATGGCTTTTCTGGTATAAGGAAAGCTGGCTTATGTTACATCCAGGCGTATGCATGATGGTGCTTTGTATAGGAGGAGGCAATGTAATGATAGCATTTATATGCCTGCTGCTGTGGACAGTATTATTCACTGTCATAGCATGCACAACAGCAGATAAGATGTTAAAATCCGTTGGAGGTGTCAAGTTATGAGACCGCTCTTCCGCTGCTTTGGAATGTTTCTGCGACAGGTATCGGAAGATAGCATGCTTTATGCGGTTTTGGCTGCTCCACTGCTTGCCGGATGTGCTTTCCGCTTCGGCGTTCCGGCAGCCGAATCCGCACTTTGCAGATACTTCGGTGAAGCATCGATCCTTTCCGAGTATTATCTGCTGTTCGACCTGTTTCTTTCCGTAATGACACCGTATATTATTTGTTTTGTTTCGTCCATGGTTATGCTGGCTGAGTATGATGAAAATATGGCGGCTTACATGTCCGTGACGCCTGTGGGCAAACGGGGATATATAATATCGCGGCTCGTATTTCCCGCGGCAATTGCCATCCCCGTTTCCGCCGTCGTGTTGAGTTTCTTTTCACTGACCACATGGGCATTACCGTATTTGCTCATTACATGTACGCTTTCAAGCTTACTCAGTATCGCAGTATCATTATTGATTGTGGCCTTTTCCCATAACCGTGTGGAAGGTATGGCGCTGGCAAAACTTTCGGGTATTATTTTACTTGGGCTGCCTGTTCCGTTCTTCCTGTTTTCCGGCGTTCAATATCTGTTCTTCCTGCTGCCGTCTTTTTGGATTGCAAAGCTCGGCATGGATGGTAATTATTTACTCGCTATACCACCGGCCCTTCTTACTTCATCTCTGTGGATATGGGCGCTATACGGACGGTTTGCGAAGAAACTATCGTGATTTGGACTTCATATTTTCTTCGCCAGAATCTCATAACGATAGGTGGTAATATGCTTATCATCAAAAGGATAGTAACTTTTATATTTATCTGACAGATTGCCAAGGATCTGAAAGATTTCCTGCCTCTTGTCTGGTTCAGTTGCCATTCGGTCAAACCACTCGGGCAGATTGTATCTGTTCTGATACATAGCCGAATGTTCAATCTCTACAGGGAGTCTGGCCAGCAGCTGGTTCCAAAGGCGCGGTGAATAAGAAAATCGATGCGAACTGTCCCTAAGCAGCTCCACGCGGTTGATGGCTTCTTCCGTTTCCTCGCCGTCCATAACCGAGCAGTCCAGGATATATAATTTGCCTCCTGGACGCAGAACCCTGCACATTTCTTTTAGGGCCAGTTCAATGTTAAAAAAATGATGGGCGGCAAACCTTGAAGCCACGATATCGAACTGACATTCAAAAGTATCCAGATCATGGATATCTGCCAGCATATATTCTATATTGGTGACACCCTTTTGTTCAGCCGCAGCTTCTGCTTCCGCCAGCATCTCAGGAGTAATATCAACAGCAATTACTTTTTTCGTGTGCTGAGCCAGTTTGATCGCTGTATGGCCGGCGCCAGTTGCTGCATCAAGACAAATGGCTTCTGAAGGAGGATTGATAATACCGATCATCCTTTCCAGATCATCATCATTGCCGTGAGTCGAGCTGTATCTGTATGCCTCTGCACGCGTGCCAAAATTCTTCCTGATCTCATTCTCATTTCCCACGATATCACCTCTTATCCTGCTGAATGGTCATTTAATATATAGTATCCTGATTCTACATAATTATAATATCTTTTAGTCTACGCTAAATGCAAGCGAGGGATGGGAGATTGCAGTCTTGCACTGCCAATTTGCCATCCGAGAAGGTACCTGGTAAGCTCCCCGGTGAAACAAAATCATGTCGTTGTGAATACTCTTAATCGCCATAATAAGAGCATCCGGGGTAAGTTCCTTGATTAAGTAGCCATGCGCACCCAGAAGTACAGCGGTTTTAATGTTTTCATCATCCTCAAAAGTAGTGAGCATGACTATCCGGACATCAGGCAATACGGCCTTCAACTCGCGCAGAACCTCGATACCGCCTTTGTTGGGCATACCTATATCAAGCAGCACCATGTCTGGCATTAATTTAAAACAGGCTGCTAATGTTTCTTCTCCATTCCCGCATTCTGCGGCGATTTCTATTTCTGCATCTTTTTTCAGCATTTCGGCCAGCATGGTACGAAAGAGAAGCTGATCATCCGCAATAATAATTCTTACCATTGATTATATCTCCTTTGCCGAGATTTGATTGACAGACTCCCTCACATCTCTGTATATAGATCTAAGTGAATTAGCTGCAATTCTTATTTCCGCATTGTATGCCGGATGGGTTAAATATTCCCTTTGCAGTTCATCCACGCGCACCACTGCATCCTCGATTTTTTTTATTAATGCCGCCTGCAATTGCTCCAAAATCCGAAGTCGCTCTTTTTCTGCTTCAAGAACGCCGGCCATTTTTATATAGCGGGCAAGTTTGCTGTTTGCTGCTTCCAGGTGGATAGAAAACAACATGCCCATATAAACCACTGCTATCCCGGCTAAAAACCGCAATGGAATTTGGTCTAATGTCAGTTGGATCTGTACTATAATTAAAACCTCTTTTCGCAGCAGAATCAAGCCAGTTAACTTTATTCCCCAGGCACAAGATATAAAGCTTTGAAACTGCTGCTTCCTGCGCTCTATCAGCACAATACGCAACCATGGAAGAAGAGAATCGTACCCTAAGGATGGAAGCAGTCAAATGGCGGATGGAACGTAATATGCTAAAAAAAGCAACGGCCTAGTGTGTAATTCCAAGAACAAAGTAAGTGGTGCAATCCTGCAGTACAGGGTTTTCAATAAAATCAGCGGCGCTTTTATGGCTAAACAGGGTGGCTGCACCCGCCCCGCGCTCCTGCATATAGTACAGAACGGCGCACAGCGTCTCGGGTGAATCCAGGTTTTCATTGGGCATCCTTTTTATTCTTTCCAGGTCGTTATCAAGAATTGCTTTTTGAGTATCCTCATCCCTTATCTTTGCTTCTTCGATGGGCAGGCCATGTGAGAAATCGATGGAACCGACGACCAGACATTTTTTGTTTTGGGCTATACTGTTGAGCAGCAGGGCGATATCTTCTGACTGTTCCAGGGTTACCTGCCGGGTCAAAAGCATTGCAGCCACCTTTACATCAGGCAGGTAATACTTAATATATGGAACCAGGCTTGAGACCGCATGGTCGTTTTGCAGAATGTCATCATTGATTCTGGCCTCCAGCGTTTTGCAGGCCATAATTTCAGAGACTGCATCCTCATCACATTCAACTGTCCCAAATTGAGTCTTCCAACTGCAGGCAGTAGTGCTGACATCGGCCCCCTCGCCTTGGTGGTTAGGTCCTAATAGTATGACTGTATCGTATCTTTCCCCGGTTTGAGCTGCTGTTTTAAAGAATGATGCGATCAACTCTCCAGCCAAGAGATGGTGGGGGACTACCCCGGCGGAAAGCATCTTGGCTTCATAGGTTTTTGCCCTTGCGGTATGGGCTGAAAAGTCACCGGCCTCAAAATAAAGGCAATCAAGCTGCTTTATATATCCAGTACCGGAGGCAGTTGTAACTGTATCAGCCCGTAATTTACTGATCGGTGGTGAGCAGCCGGATACTGTAAGAAGGATCAGTACTGCCAAGATAGCTGCTGTTTTTTTACTCACCGATCATGACATCCTTCCTCACACTCATTCCCCACGCTGCGGTTTCGGTATGCTTGATATACGCACTGTCCGCAATGAAGGTTCCGGTAAGAACTGCCCTGGCGTAGTAGACAACAGGCGCCTGCTTTTTGGAATTGTAATACCTGCTGTCTTTATCGATATTGATAACTGAAAAACTGATTTTTTGTCCCTCTATCTCTTCCGTCCACCAGTTATAATCCCAGCTGCCCTTACTGGAAACATAGCGCATGCCCGATGGAATATATTCCGACAGCTCATACCATCCTTTGGGGGCGTCCTCGCTAAAGGTAGGTATTAAGGTGATTTTTACCAGGGAAGACTGGGTGATAGATGTTCCGTCTACAGGCTCAATGATCTTTTGAAGCGAAACAAAGTTGGAATTTCCGTCGACTACATCTGCGGCACTGCCGGTGAATGTGGCACAGACTCTGACATCTCCGCTGACTGGGTTGAAATTGGCTGCTTTCAATTCCTCAGCAGTCATGTCCAGTATGCAGGCCTGGTTTTTCTCAATATTTACGGTTTTAAGCGATCCGTTTTCCATATAGCTGAAGGCGGCTTCAACTCCGTAAGACTGAGGTTTTTCACGTACATAGGCAAGCCGTTCCAGACAGGTGGTCACCTCATCGGATGAATTGGCAATGATATATCGCAGCATGCCATCCAGGTCGTCCCGGTCGGTTTTCATCGCTGTAAGCGCGGCGATAGCGGTGCATTCGATATCGGTATCCCTGCTTTCTCCGCTGTTTAAATAGACCCATGGATCGTTTTTGGTGATAAGCGGGGCAGCTATCTGGTCATAGTATTTACCGGCGTTATCCAGGTCTCCTATAAACGCCAGCGCTGCAGTCAGATAAAGCTTTTCCTGCAAGCTAAACGATTTCTCATTTTCCAGCAGATAGCGAACATCAATCAGAACCGGTTCCCGCAGGGCCGCCAGTCCCATATATGCAGCCGCTATATCGGTCGGCTGTGAATTTTTGTTGTTGATGACACTATTCAAATAAGCGGCGGCAGCAGTGGTGTTAAGATATTCGGGCGCTGCTGCGCACAGCCTGGCGGTAAGTTCGGCCTGAGGTTCACCATAGTCAAGCAGTTTAACGCCTCCGGTATAGTCTTGAAGAGAACCCGGTTC
>CAZBKS010000097.1:0-7409 GCA_964492475.1 uncultured Syntrophomonas sp.
ACATAAGATTCATTATCCTTCTCCACCAGAGCTTCATAGGGAATTACCAGCCTTTTTTTTGTTTTCATGGTGGTTATTTTTACATCTACCGTAAAGCCAGGCAATAATCCTGGAGTAGCGGTGTCTACTGCAATTTTTATCGGAATTTCCACCTGCTGTGACTGGCTGGTTTTGTTAATCTGAGCTTCCTGGGATACCTCCAGAATTTTGCCCCGGAAATCTTGATCAGGAAAGGCGGCAGCCTCAATAACTACTTCCTGGTCCTTTTTTACCCGGGCTGCATCATACTCTCCAATGCCCAGATGCACTTCTAATTTATCCGGATTTCCGATGGTTATCATATGCGCCCCAGGGGTGGTTACGTCACCAGCAGCAATTTCTACTGACATAACTTCTCCTTCGATGCGGGCCGGAACAATAAACTGGGCCAGGTTTTCTTCTGCCAGGCGCAAAGCCTCCTGGGCACGGTAGAGGTTTGCTTCCAGGCTTTTACGTTGTGCTCCCTGGGGGCCGCTTTCCATAGTATCAAATTCCTTTTTAGCTTGCAGGTAGACTACCTGATCTGCTGCCCAAAGGGACCGGGCTTCATCCAATTCTTTTAAAGAGACAGCACCGGCATCATATAGTTTCTGCATTGCATCCAGGTTTTTTTCACTGTTTTGATAGGATTGTTGAGCACTTGTATAAGATGCTTGTATGATGCTTTTTTCAATTTCTGTTGGGGCAAACGATTGCTGGTAGGCAACCTCTTCCTTAGCCAGGCTAGCTTGGGCATCAACTAAACTTAAAGCTTCACTGTCAGCTTCCAGTTCGGCCACTATCTGCCCCGGAGTCACCTTATCCCCGACTTTTACATAGACCTGGCGCACCAGGCGATCAGAGGGGGCATAGACTTCCTGTTTTTCAACCAGTTCAATGGTACCGCTGCCATAAACCATAGAACCCATTTCTTCCAGGGTTACTTCGGCGGTATTGACTTCCATTGCTATAGCATCCTGGTTGCGATAAAGGTTTAAACCTACGGCTGAACCAATAAATAAGATTAAAACCAGAGCGGCCAGGGTTTTAGTTCCGCCAGGGATTCTTTCGATAATTGTTTGCATCAATTAGCCCTCCTTGAGCAGTGTTAGAAAAAGACCATAATTTATACTATTTGAAATTTGACAACTGTAACAGGACGGGGCAGCACGGTTTTGTAACCTCGCAACCTAACCTTGACCTGGTTTACTTAACTGAGTTACGCCATCTGGGTCAGAAAAGCGGAGGCTACCGCAAGTATGGCCCAGAGACCAAACATAAACATGGCGTAGGTTTTTACCTTTCCCCGACTGATAGCAGCTCCTCCCATGGAAATTAATAGAACGGTCCACAAATAAAAGGGATCAATCTGGCGGGCGAGGCCCGCTGCAAACCCTGTCGTCCCAGGAGGAAACAGCAGATATAGACTGGTGGACACTTCAGCCAAGTTGGCGGCCGGGGTCAAGAAAACAAGGATACTTCCTAACACGGAAGCTATTACCATAGGCAGGTAGGCATACACACTTACTGCAAAAAATTGTCGGTAAGGAGTACTTTCACCGGTAAACATATTACAAAGTTTAAGCAATCCCGCCGCAACCAGGCAAAATATTACCGGTGATAACGCTGCTCCTGCTACCGCAGAAATAGTGGCTGTTTTCACGGCTATAGCCATATAATCAGCTGACCCAGGAGCAGTCTGCATTTGAGACTGCATAGTTATTTGCATAAATTCTTGGATTTTAGATATGGTCAATAATGAAAATCCCAAATTGATAATACAAATAGAAACTAGTGCCGACAGCCAGGATGGTCTGCAGGAAACATCCTCGAAAACCGCCCGGGGGCTTAGAAAAGTCTCGATAATCCTCTGAGAGAAACTCATACTCGCTGGAGTTTCTGTATTAATATTCATATATAACCCTCCCTTACAACCATTACAGGATATCTTTCACAAAATAGTCCCACTGTTGTTAAATCTTGTATTATTGTAACGCAATTAATTAAGTTTGTGGACGGATTTGTTTCAATTCGTTTTTGCTTAGTAGTCTTGCTTAACATACAGAAAATAACTTGACCGCCCGATAAGGCGGTCATCAACCGTTTATTACTTACCGCCCTGCCCCAGCGGTGACAGGATGATATAAAATGCCCTTCAATTAATCCCGGATGGCATTATAACAACTAGGAGGCTATATCCCTTCTGAGCACCCTTGTTATATTGATAGAATAAATCCAGTAATAGAATAGTATACTGAGGAAGATTAATAAAGCAACACTTATATACATGTTCACATACCCAATGTGAGCAATAAGACCACCAAGGACAAATGAACCAAAACTTATCCCTCCATCTAAAAAGGTATAGTAAGTAGCAGTCACTGCTCCTTTTCTATTAGCGGGAGCTATCTGAATCGAGAGGGTTTGGAATATTGGTACTAGTGATCCATAACCTACTCCTATGAGTACTCCGGCCCCTAATACAAAAAACATGGTATGGCTCTGGCTCAAAATCAGCATACCAATAGCAAATGAAATAATAGCTGGATATGAAATTGCGTTAACTCCATAGGAATCATAAATTATTCCAACAATTATGCGTGATAGTAATGAGGCTATCGCATAAACTAAAAAGAAATAGCTGGCTGCGGTTAATAGATTTATTTCCCGGGCATAAATCGGGTAAAAAGACAAGATACTTGAATATGATACTCCCATCAAAAACATTAACGAGGCCAAGGGTAAAGTACTCTTTTCAAACAGGCGACTTTTAACACCGGTTTCAACTATAGTCGTTTCCTTTAATGTTTCGGGTATATCAATTAGCAACGCAAAAACCAAACCCACTATTAAGACCAGACAAGCAAATATGAACATCCAATTAAACAAGACATGCCCGGCAAATGATAGTCCTATGAATGGTCCAAATACTGTTCCCAGATTCGCCACCGTTGAAGCATATCCTATTCCTTCTCCCTGTCTGCTTAAGGGTATAATATGGGCTGCAGCAGTAAAAAGACTTGTAGAAGAAACTGCAAAAAATACTCCATTAATAAAGCGCACTGCCAGTAACAGGTTGATGTTATGAATTACTAAATAAAGGGTGTTGGATATAATAAATAATGACATACTGATTACAATAATCCTCTTTGAACCATAATCGTCAACCATTTTCCCCGAAATCGGGCGAATAATAACAGCTCCCAGCAAAAATACGGTATTCATAAGCCCCGCAGTTTGCTCGGTTTCCTGAAAAACATCTATTATATATATAGGGAAGGCAGTTAACAACATCCAGAATGGGATACTGGATAAAAATGTACATACTAAAATGATTATATAATCTCTCCCCCATAGCTTTTCCTTCACAGCTGCACATTCCATTAAATCCCCCCCATTCTATAGTCTTTTAGCCCGTCTGCTGTAATTATCTATAATCTCATAGAAGATGTTGCTCTTGGAGTTATAGTGATAATATAGAGTTCGTTTACTAAAATACCAGCTTTATCTAAATGACTTGCAGGCTGGTCTTGCTTATAACGATATGAATTTTCATGATATTGAATCAGATAACTTAAGTCGCAATGCTATTATTCTCCAGTGAACAATGGTTTCCGTTTTTCGATAAAAGCTGCCAGACCTTCTTGATGATCTTTAGTTTGTAATGCCATTCCCATAAGATTGGCTTCCAATTCGAAGAAAATAGACATATTAACCTCATGTAGTTTATTGGCGAGGTACTTGATGCTAGCCATAGAAAAAGGAGGTTTATCGGCAAGTCTTTTAGCAAAAGCAATAGTATCTTCCACAAACTCCTTTAATTATTAAAATCATACTTTTATAATCCCGTTTACCATATTAGCTACCCTCTTCAAATCTTCTTCATTGGGCCGCCCGGTAATGTCTCCCATCCGGCCTTCAGTGTTAAGCCTGGTGATAAAGCTGTCCCCACTGTTAAATTGCCCTTCAAAAAACCATTCAGCTACTATTTCAAAGCCTAAATGATCAGGTAATTGTCCCAGATATTTAACGGTCGGTATCGCTTCGTTGACACCGGTATGCGGACCACCAAATGTGCAGTAAACAACAGCTTTTTTTCCGCTTCTTCTAGGTGCACAGCTCTTGATGTCACCACTGCCGCCATACTTTTTCTGCATGATCTTATGGAAATCAATCATAGCCTGAGGAGGCAGACATGAATATACCCCCGAACCGATAAAGACAAAATCATAACTTATAAAATCACAAGCATCATTATCCATAACCCTGTTTACTTCGATAGTTGTGACTTTAAATCCCTGTGATTTTATAGTATCTTCGATTCGCAAAGCTATCTTTTTAGTATTGCCAGTTACTGAGCTATATAAGTTCAATACTTTCATGATCCTGTTCCCTTTCCGTAGCATATTCTTTTGCTTGTTGCTCAAACCCTAAAATACAAATCGTCTTCTCTGTCCACTCTTCCATGCTTTATAAGCCTTTCCAGGTGCTTATAAACCCCGTGTTTATCAAAATACTTCGCATAAGGAGCAAATTCCAGTCTTGGACAAGAAAAGGAATGCTGTTCAGCCAAAGCTTCTATAGTTGTAGGTGCATCCATAGATTTAAGAATCCTTTCTTCCTTCCTGAGAATTCTATCTCTGCAGGCCAGAAATAAATCTTTCGAATCTCCCTCGACAACTCCACTATGTCCCGAAATCACTTGCCTGGGTTTTAAGTCCATACATTTCTCGATTGATTGAATAAATTGATCAAGATCACTGCACAGATGAGAATACCATAAACCAAGAGGACCCAATTCTATGTCAGCGCTAAATAGAATACCATTATATTCATCAAACAAGCAACAGTGACCCGGGGTATGCCCAGGAGCGTGAATTACCCTCAACTGAATGTGGCCAAAATCCAGCAGCTCACCATCTTTCAATTCACGTTGTACCTCGCGAGGCATAAAATTGAAGTGCTTAACCAAAAGCTGCCCGAGGTCTTGTCCCTGGAAAAGATGAAAACCATATAAATCCAGATATTCGTCCACTGACCTTATCCCGGGAGCGTCTAATTCATGGCACCATATCTCGACTGGTCCCAGTTGTCCCGTATTCAAGGTATGATCCGAATGAAAATGGGTATTGATCAATATATCCAATCCATATTGTTGCAATTTAAGTGCCAGCTCCGATCCACAACCACTATCTATCAGAACGCGAATGTCATCATCGACGAGGACGCAGGTACAGTGCAGGAAATCACCATTATCAGGCACTTTAAGCAGCTTAATGTAGCGATTGATAGGAATAAACATAATATCTCCCCTATAGAAAAATAAGATTAAGTAAATACCGATACTTGAGAATTTTGTATAATTCAATAAAAATAATCCAGGTAGCCCGCTCTGAAAAATGAAACTACGTTACCTGACTTTCGTCATCTACAGCTCATGGGACAACCTCAATCCGGCAGTGCATTCAACATCCTGCCCACCAAGCCGTTTTACATATCCACCGCTATTTTTTCCAATTGCTCTGCCATGGCAGTAATTTCTTCAATACTGGCACTCATTTCTTGAGAAGCAGCTGCTTGTTCCTGGCTTGAATTAAGAGTTATTTGACTGTTTTGGACAGTTTCTTCAACTTTTTTCTTAATATTATTGGTTAAATCCCGTATTTTATCTACCGTATTCCTTGACTCATCGGAGAGATTTCTTATCTGTTGTGCCACGACGCCAAAACCTCGACCTATATCACCCGCCCGGGCTGCTTCTATAGCAGCATTAAGTCCCAGCATCTTGGTCTCTTCTGCAATTTGCTTAATAAACCCAAGTACATCATTTATATCTTCAGAAAGTCTAAATATTTCGTTTATATTGCTGTTCAACAGATTTTCGCTGGCTGATATTTCCGTTGCCGAAGCAGCCAATTCCTCAATAACCGCAGACATTTCTTCCAGACTCTGACTAATATTAGCTGACATATTGCGCAGCTTCGCTGCAGTCATCCTGGGTTGAGCAATACAAAATGTTCCCACTACTTGTTGCGAGTCATCCTCATCAAAGATGGGATAACTCATAATTATAACCGGAACCCCATACACACTTCCATCCAACTCCTCAACGGCAAGCCTTTTAGTATTCATTGCTCTTATGGCTACCGCATCTTTATCCAACTTAACTCCCCATTGTATATCAGGTATATCAAATTGCTTGGAAGGCTGGCGAACCCTGTAATATTCCAGATCAGTCATAAATAAAAATGCTCCTTCCGGAAACATATCCGCTATTAAAGGAGCAAACTGGGGAAAAGCTGAACCGACCGGGTGCAGCCTGGGAAATATTAAACTAAAACACCCCGTTATCAGCCCAACGTCATCAACAATTGGCATATTCTTGGTAATTAGACGCATACCGTAAATTGCACGAGGGACTTTTTCTTCAACAATCCGATTTTCTCGCATGGCCAGATAAGGCCCGCTTCCAACCCGTATATCAGTACCTATTTTCATTTCATCAACATCAAATTGATTTGAAGCTGCTTTCCATACGATCTTGTTGGTGTCAGATATGGTAAAGATAGCCCCTCCATTAATAGAATTCACAAGTATCGGCGTGATTTCTTTAAGGCCCAATACTGACTCTTGTTTTATCAATATCAATTCCTCCTTTTTCAAATGCTGCCTTTTGTGGAGTAAAGAAGTTGTTTAATAAAAATGCTCTCCGAATAAGGCAGCCCCAGCTGCCTTACACGAAGATACTGTCGCAAGATATATGAGGGGAGGGTAAACTACTTCAGAAGAGGACTGCCCAAGGGAAACATGGGGCGACCAAAGGCAGTGTTGGTGATCATAGCTGCCCCTGAGTACAAAGCGAATAATGAAGCGACACCCATACACTGACCAATAATAGGAGCATATACTTTTGCGGGAATCATACCTAGATTCATAAAAGCCATGAGCGGAGCACAAATATTCATTAAGCTGAATACTATTATTAAGGTCAAGGGAAACCTTTTAAGAAATACTGGCCAGTTTATCCACATTACCAACCATATACAAATCCACAGATAACCTTGTAATCCCAGGTGCACAGGCCATCCATAAATGTGAGCAAAATATTCCCATATGAATACCAAACCAGTTGCCAAACAGAAGAATGAACCGAACCATAAATAAATATTGCCACCGATATCGGCGCCCATATTTAATTCAATTAAACCCACACATACCTGAATAACGAAAGCGCCGAGCAACCATAACCCTGCAAGCATATGGGCTTCGGAGGGTACTTTCCCGGTCAATAAAGCATAAAAAATCATAATCGCGAATCCCAGTGAAATGGTACCCGCCGGAGCTGGATTTGCCCAAGTTGTTCCTGCATGATCTGACATAATAATTCCTCC
>CAZBKS010000098.1:0-7370 GCA_964492475.1 uncultured Syntrophomonas sp.
AAATGAACATGAGGTATCCATTATCTTAATGCTTTAAATAAAAATACTGTTGTTTGTCCCGGTAAAATGTTGAAAAAAGGGGGGAGCAGGGTATAAATACGGATGCCGGACAAGCAAAAATGCTAAAAGGTTAGGATGATACACCAGGATAATTATATAGAGGGGGACAGGTTAATGGAGACTAAAGAAGTAGTAATAGTTAGTGCCTGCAGAACTGCCATTGGAAGATTCATGGGCAGCTTAAAGGATGTACATGCCAGAGACCTTGCCATAACGGCTGGTAAGGGCGCCATCGAAAGAGCAGGGATTCCTGCTGACATATTCGATGAAATTACCATGGGGCAGCTTTATACGGCTATGCAGGGTTCTTTACCTGCCAGGCAGGTAGGAATGAGACTGGGGCTTCCTCACCGCAGCGGTGCGGTTAGTGTTAACCAGAACTGTACATCGGGCATGCGGGCTCTGGAAATAGCTGCTCACAATATTATGCTGGGCAAAACCGAGATTGGCCTGGTAGTAGGAGTAGAAAGCATGACCGGTACGCCTTACCTGCTTCCTAAAGGCAGGATGGGTTACAGGATGAATGCAGGGACTATTGAAGACCATATGATACACGATGGCTTATTTGATGCACTGGTTCCCGGCCATATGGGAATGACGGCAGAAAATATTGCTGAACGCTATAATATTACCCGCGAGCAATGCGACGAACTGGCCCTTATAAGCCATCAACGGGCTACCGCAGCTGTTCAGAACGGTACATTTAAATCAGAAATAGTGCCGGTGGAATTAAAGAGCAAGAAGGGCAGCAAGTTCTATGAAACAGATGAGCATATGATCCCTGATGCCAGCCTGGAAACAATGGCCAAATTGCCTCCAGCCTTTAAAAAAGGTGGAGTTGTTACTGCCGCCAATGCTTCAGGTATCAATGATGGGGCAGCAGCAGTAATTATTATGTCCAAGGAAAAAGCAGAAGAACTGGGAGTCAAGCCCCTGATGAAATTAATTAACATTTGCGGAGAGGGTGTAGATCCTCTGGTTATGGGATTAGGTCCGGCAGTAGCTATTCCCAAGTGTCTCAAACAAGCGGGTATGAAATTTGAAGATGTGCAATACTGGGAAGTTAATGAAGCATTTGCGGCCCAGTGGCTGGGCGTGGGAATAATGCTTAAAGAAGACTATGGTATGGACTTGGATAATAACATGAAATTAGATAAAGTGAATCATAATGGTTCCGGAATTGCCCTTGGCCATCCGGTGGGATGTACCGGATTACGTATAATAGTAAGCCTCTACTACGAAATGGAAAGACTGGGCTTGAGCATTGGCGGAGCCTCTCTTTGTGTAGGAGGCGGACCATCGATGGCATCTCTGTGGACCCGCGACATATAAAAAGTGAAAGGATAGTCAGTTCGAGATGAGCATTAATTCAGACCCTATAAACCATGTTTCAACCTGGTTAAGGTATTCACTCCTGGGAGGTAATTCAATGTGTCAAAAAAACACAGAAATGAACAATATACAAGAGTTATCTGCAAGTGAAGACCCTTTGCAGTCCATGCTCAATGCTTATCTAAACCGGGCTATACGAGTGGAGAAGGAATTAACGGCACTGAATCAGGAAATAGCCATGCTTATTCTGGATAGTAATAAAAATACGGCCAGGAGAGCATTATTAACCCGTATCAAGTAATACGGAGTATTTAAACCATAGTTGAGGGGGCTTATTAATCCATGTGAAACAAACAGCCGTAAAGTTGCTGAAAATAAAGTCAGCAGTGATATGGCCAGGAAAGTAATCGCCATGGCACAGGTATACAGGGCTGCAGTTACACCAGAGACCAGTGGGTAGAAAAATACCTGCGGCTAATGTCGATCTACTCAGGTGCCAGCCAGGTTTAGCGTATGATTAGCGGCCAATCTGGAGGTCTTCACCC
This sequence comes from uncultured Syntrophomonas sp., assembly GCA_964492475.1. Classification (GTDB taxonomy): domain Bacteria; phylum Bacillota; class Syntrophomonadia; order Syntrophomonadales; family Syntrophomonadaceae; genus JAAYJK01. The sequence goes on from CAZBKS010000098.1 coordinate 1,938, forward strand.
GGAGCAGAGAAAACCAGGTTATCCCCCTTATAGGTTTAGCTGCCCCGTTCGAAGCAGCTAAATCGTGGTAAGAAACACATAAATTGTCCCCTTATTAACGTTCCCAAAAAGTAAAAAGCAGGGTTCAGGCCCTGCTTTTTGCTGTTATTTTGTTCATCGAATCAGATTTATTCCCACTTATCAAGTAGGTGAGCCTGAAATAGTTATATTATTAACTGACCTTTTTTATGCCTTGACCTTACCACCAGTCTTCAGGTGACTCGGGCATTAGCCCAAATCTGATCTGGGATAGGGCATTATACCGTATGCAGTTCAAGCACTTCCGCGCAGCAGCAGCTTGGAACGATCTTGTATTTCCAGCACCGCCAGGCAAACAAACAGGATTATCAGAGCTACCAGGGTTCTGTCACCCGGCAGCAAGGTGATTCTAAGATAATCGACCAGGAGAAAATGCATCAGATAGATACCAAAAGTACGCTGTCCCACATAGGACAGGAACTTCTCACCCAGACGATTGGGAGTACTGTAGTAGATGGCTAAAAACAGGGTGACTCCCAGGGACATCGGAAACAGGGCTACTTTGTTAAATAGATAGCCCAGAGTATGATTCAGATAAGGTTCCGCCAGGCCGATAAGAGCCACCGCTAAACTACCGTAGGCAAAGGCCCGGGCATGCTGGGTGATATACTCCTTGATACGGGGATACTCTCCCAGCAGCATTCCTATAGCAATAAATCCCCACCATTTAGGAGGCATGGGATACGGCCAACTTATCCAGGCGACATGAGTAGTTTTAGCAATTTCCAGCATCAACGTAACATATAGATTGCTGAGTATCATGAAGATCAGTATATATTTGCGCCATATCTTGGGGAGAAAATACAGTAAAGGGAAAAAGACCGCAAAAACAATATAATAGAACATGAAATAAAGGTGGAGAGCAGTCTTGCCCAGAATAACATCCATCAGGGTGAAGGTTTTGCCCACTGTATAATAGTAGAATCCGCCATAAAAAACCGCCCAGATGAGATAGGGAATATAAGACTTCTTTATTTTTTTCCAGGTCGATTTAAACCAGGTCTTGTAGGAAGGATTGTACATGAAATAACCCTGGATCAAAAAGAACATGGGTACACACCACATGGCCAGTTCCCGGATAAAAACCGCCACCGGGTCCGTTCCGCCCCTATAAACATGGCTGAATATAACCGATATGATACCCAGCCCTTTCAAAACATCAAACATGAGATTTCTTTCTGCTGCCATCCTCATACATCCCTTCATTTATATGCCGGTATGATATAAAATCTATTTTTTTGTTCCACAGAAAATTTATTTTCCGTTGCCTAAATATGACAGTAAGATATAAAGTCTATTTTCCGGCCAGTTAAGGAAAATGTCAATCTAAAAAATAACATTACTGTCATAATAGTACTAATCGTTCAAATACTTTACAACTAGCATTCCGGTTAAATGAAAATATAGACCATATACTCCCTGTGTCTTATAATTATGCCATTTTACTCATGAACTTACCTGGAAGTAGCTTATCCCTACATCTTTTAATGAAATAGGTCGGGGAATTTGAGCCGAGCTTGGTTGAAAATTCAGCAATATCGTTGGACTATGTGAATAAGCTAATGATACTTCAGGAGGAAAATACGCAAAATAACAGAAATCATAATCTGGACTAAAACTTGGCAGGCAATGCCAAAGGCTCTGCCCATGTCCATACTGTTTTTTGCCATTTCCATGTACCTCCTGCGGTTGAAGTTAAAATAAGTTCGGGACTGGAGTCCCTTTAACCTTTATGGGCTGTTTTTCATATAATAAATAAATATATAAACTTGTTATAAGGAATCAGCCCATGAAAAAAAACTTCGTAAACCTGCCGATATCCAGTGAATTAAGAAATTTTTTAAGCCTTCCAACCGGAGCAAGCAGCAGTAATGTTGCGCTGGGCAAAAGGATAATAAGAGCCCATTATATCGAGGAAGAAACAGGCCAAACCCCTGCTGACAACCAGGTCATATATATTGATGATGATTTAGCTGCTGTTCTGGGACTACCAGAGGGAATCAGTTTAAATATTATCAAAGCTGATAAAATGCTCCGGCTGGGTCCGCTGGTAGGAATACTGGCAGGCAGATACAGCAAAGAACGTGGCTCATTCGGGGCTCAGAACACCTTTTTTCGAAGCTTGCTGAGCAGCCTGCGGAACTTAAATGGAGTCGGTTTTATATTCTGCCCCCAGGACATTAACGGAGACCGCAAATCCATACATGGCTATTATCTCTCCGGAAAATCCGATGAGCGCTGGAAACGCATGTATTTTCCCCTGCCTGATGTATGTTACAATCGATATTTTAGTGATGCCGGCTCGGTTGGTTCCTATCATACCATAGCCCTGTTAGCCAGACATGGGGTTAAAACCTTCAACAATTCGATCGGCAGCAAATGGGCAGTCCACCGACTGCTGGTGCAGCACAAGGATGTTGCACCCCACCTGCCCGAAACGCGATTACTGGAATCCAGTCAATCTCTGGCCTCCATGCTGAAGAAATATAAAGAAGTTTATCTTAAACCACCCAGCGGCTGCAAAGGAAATGGGATCATCCGGGTAAGCAAAAAAAGGGGAGCTTATCTGGTTAAAACTGCCGATCGTGATAACGGCTGTCTGTGCCGAAGCCCTCAGGAAATCCTGCAAAGAATAAGGGCCAGTATGGACTGCGCCATGCCCATTGTCCAGCAGAGTATTAGGTTTACCCAAAACGACCGGCATATTGACTTTCGGGTTTTGGTGCAGAAAAACCGCTTCAATGAATGGAAAGTTACCGGCACCGCCGCCCGGGTAGGAGCTGCCGGCAGAATTACCACCAACCTGCATACGGGAGGAAAAGCCGAGGAACCTGCTGCCATTCTGAAGGACAGAGGTTTTGATCCCCGACAGATCTCCTCTATTAACACCAGGCTGGAAGATATGGCTTTGAAGATAGCAGAAATAATTGCCAGCAAGACCCGGGCACTGGGAGAACTGGGACTGGATTTCTTGATTGATATCAATGGCAAGGTATGGTTTCTGGAGGCTAATCCCAAACCCGGCCGCCGAGCATTTAGCGACATCAGCCAGGATATGAGAAAAGTGGCAGTATCCAGACCAATGGAGTACGCATGCCACCTGGCCGGCTTCTAGGAAGCAGGGGGACGTTCTTTTTGCTTCCGGATAATAAGCGCATCATTTACATAAAATATCCAATACTACGTTATTAGGAGGTGCGATCGATGAGAGAAGAGAATTATCCGGACCCGGATAAAAAGATTATTCATCCCCAAGATTGGTTAAGGTTTTTTGGCAGAAACAGAAAAAAATTGGATATGAAAGAAGAGCACCAGCAGGAAGATAAGTGATTAAATAAAGGTGTGCCAGCGGCGGTGGGGGGGCTGACACACCTTTTAATTAGGGAATGGAAGCTATCGTGCGAGGGCCTCAGGAACGATCGCCTAACCACCCTGAGATCAGGGGATAAACTTGTTTAACCGCCACATTGCCAAAAACCAAACCTCCGTGGCCTATGGGAAATTCCCGGTAAGTCTTATCTTCCGCCGGTATATAGTCCATCGCCGCCCTGGACTGGGCGGGCAGTACCAGATGATCCTTTTCCCCCGCCAGCAGCAATATGGAAGCCTGGATGCGGCTCAAATCTACCCGCCGGCCCCGTAGCCGAACTTCATTGGCAATCAGTTTATTTTCCTGATAGAGATCCTTTATCCACAGTCTGAAAGAAGCTCCCGGGAAATTCTTATTCTCATTTACCCATTTATTCAGAACCTTCCAGGAATGAACCGGCATCCCTTCATCGAGCATCTTCCAGAGCCGGGTATAGGTTCCCCAGAAGTTATTGACCGGATTTAACATCTTCACCCCCATATCGATAAATGATGAAGGTATCAACTGCAGAGTATCCACGATTTTATCAACATCGAAGCGGTCATTCTGAATCCAGGTTCCTGCTACTCCCGCCTCGGCAAAATCAAAAGGAGCGGCTAAAAAGATCATGTTTTTTACCCGGGGCAAGGGAAACAAGGCCGCATACATACTGGCCATGGTACCACCCATGCAGTATCCCAGTATGCTGAGTTCATCAGTCTTTGAGAACTGGCACACTTTACGGGCCGCCAGGGCTATATAGTCAAATATCAGATCAGCCATAGTCAGATTACGATCTTCCCATTCGAAATCACCCCATTCCAGCAGGTATACATCAAAACCTTCTTTAACCAGGTGTTCGATCAAGCTAATACCCGGAGTCAGATCCAGGATGTAAGCCTCATTGATGAGGGCATAGGTTATAAGAAGGGGGGTACGGTACTTGTGACCCTGTTCTGATACATATCGATAAAGCTTGGTCTTGTTTTTTCTCCATACCACATCTTTGGGAGTTATCCCGGTCTGTGGGTCAGGATCGAAAGTCACAATTTCCGCCCATTTACTGGTAGTATCTAGCAGGCTGTCATAGTTTTCCTGCAGCTGTTTGGCCAGCTCTTCTCTGGAACCGCTTAAGAATAATGGATTCATTATTTTACTCCTTACCCAATTTTTGCAGGATGTCTCAAAATGTGTTTGCGGGGCGGGATAACTATGGCCTCGCCCTTCAGTATTATAGAGTCATCCTGATTAAAACATAAAGTTCTTAGTTTTACCCGGCCTTTATCCAGCTGATCTATCACCTCGGTCTGGGCCTTGATGGTGTCATTAATGTAACACGGCTTAAGAAAAGTAATTTTCTGGCTTTCATAAACGGTCCCTGCTCCCGGCATATAATTGCCGATTACGGTTGAAATCAACCCTATCAACAGCATCCCGTGGACTATCCGGGTCTTAAAATGTCCCTGTTTAGCGCGGACCTCATTAACATGCAGCCAGCTAAAATCGCCGGTTATTCCGGCATACATATATACATCAGTTTCAGTAAGAGTTTTCTCGATACAGGCAGTGTCACCTATCTGCAGTTCACTATAAGTGTTTTCAATCAAACTTAATCAAGCCTTTCTTCGTGATATTTTTAGTTATTTCACCATATTGACTTTATAGGGTTTTTAATCGATTATATATCTCTTGCTTTATGAGTCAGCCTGGCCAGATCTGTCACGATCCACTCCAATTTTTCGTTCAAGCTTCGGATATCTTGGCGGACCTGCATGGTTTCATCTTTCAGGGTTTTCTGGAAATCAACCAGCTTAATCAGACTCTTCGCCATGATATTGATGTTATCAGTTAGTTGAATATCCAGATTATCAATCTTATCCTCCAGGGCGATGACCAGTTCGGCCACTCTGGCTATATCCTTTTTGGAGGGCACCGGATTATTTTCATAATACTGGTTCAGGAACTGTTCAGACAGCTTGTGATAGGATAAATATTGATTCCGGGCC
>CAZBKS010000099.1:0-7341 GCA_964492475.1 uncultured Syntrophomonas sp.
CGCAAACCGAGGCAGAAGACCCGTCCCCGAGCCTTGTAGCTGGCACTATTTTATGACATATTTCATGTTTTCCAATTCTGCCTGCCGGGTCTGTTCATTCATGTCACCCCGGCCCAAACGATCACACAAGGACAAGAGAGCAATCTCGCCGGGAGATACTTCACTCATCATTTTTTCAATATCTGCAAAAGGAAGGTTTTTTACCACAAAGAGAATCTGCATATGCCACCTGACCATTTGAGATACCTTTCTTGCGAATTCATCATCATCAGTAAATTCCTGCAAAAAACCTGCAGCCAGAACCGCACCATGTTTATCATGGTCATAGGCGGTAATTCTGCCGTGCCGGACTCTGGTGGTATGAGCTTTACCCAGATCGTGTAAGAGAGCTGACCACATGAAAATGCGGGGGCTCTCACTTAGATGTCTTCCCTCCGCGGCCAGATCAACTACCAGCAGGGTGTGCTCCCATACGCTGCCTTCCGGATGGTGAAGCGGCGATTGTTCGACTTTCTTTAAATCGCCCAGCAGAGTGAAGGGATAAGTTTCCATGAACCACCTGCTTTTAGCGAGATCTTTTAAATAAATGGAGGGTTTCTCGTCCTCAAGCAGGTGCTTTTCTAATTTTTCAAACTCTTCGTATATATTTTTCAAAGCCTTCACCGCCCAATTTGGAGATATATCATAGATTAGCTTTCCCCCGGCAACTGCTCATTAACCGGTAAAACACGAGGGCCATTTCATTTATTGGCTTGGAATTACCCTGTTAAAAACCAAATCCGCGGCAGGAAAGGTGTGGGCCATCTGCAGCGGGCTTAAATCTTCGGTATAATATTCTGCCGTGAGCCTTAACCCAGGGTAATACATCTTATATCAGGTATGCATAAATTTTCCCTTAAGCACAAAACTATTCCGAACCAGAGTCTGCTGTGAGCATCATGGAATCAAGTCATAGATGATAGAATTAAAATTATACTTGCGTTAAGCGGAGCGATAGCGTAAAATACAAAAATGTTAGAAATCTTACAATAAGAATTATGACCAAAAGGAGAAGCCATTATGGAAGATAGCACCACTCCTACCCATGAGCTGTTGTTTGAATTGCTCCCTCTGTATTTTGAGAAACTGGGTATTATTTTCAAAAGAGCTGATAAACGGGACCTTCATTGTAACAAGAATCAGAATCGGGCTATTCACATGATCAAACGGCAGGGGAACATGACCGCCACCCAGTTAGGAAAACAACTGGATATGGAAAAGGGCAGTCTGACTACCCTTATAGACAGTCTGCAGGAGATGAAGCTGGTGCTGAGAGAACCGCATTCCACTGACCGGCGCAAGATATTGCTGGTTCTTACTCCCCAGGGGGAGGAATACTTTGAAAAGATGATTGCCTCCTACCAGAAGTACCTGCTGGAAATACTGGAGGCCCGACCTGTCGAAGAAGTAGCTGAATTCACCAGCAGTCTTGAATCTGTAGTGGATTTTTTAAGAAAATTATAAGAAGGATAAGGAGTAATCAATAATGGATCATTCAAAGCAGTTGGGCCAGGAAAAAATTTCTAAATTACTGGTGACTTTTTCTGTGCCGGCAGTAGTGGGCATGGTGGTTAATGCCCTTTACAACATAGTAGACCGGATTTTCGTGGGCCAGGGTGTTGACTCGCTGGGTATTGCTGGAATTACCATTGGCTTTCCTATTATGCTGGTTACCATGGCTTTCTCCATGCTGATTGGAGTGGGTGCTACATCGCTAATATCAATACGTCTGGGAGAGCAAAAGAAAGAGGAAGCTGAACTGGTGGCAGGCAACGCAGTTGTACTGCTCCTTCTGATTTCAGTCCTGATCTCAGTGCTGGGTTTAGTGTTTCTCCAACCGTTGTTAAAATTCCTGGGGGCCAGTCAGCAGGTACTTCCCTATGCGGTTGACTACATGCGCATTATTTTGTTCGGAACCATCATTATGGGGATCAGCATGGGCATAAACAACTTTATTCGTGCCGAAGGGAATCCCAAAATCGCCATGTATACCATGCTTATAGGTGCTATAATAAATATCATACTGGACCCGGTCTTTATATTTGGATTGGACATGGGAATTAGAGGGGCGGCTATAGCCACCGTCATTGCTCAGAGTGTTTCCGCCCTGTGGGTGCTGTACTATTACTGGGGAGGGAAGAGCCTGATAAAAATTCGCATGGCCAACCTGAGGTTACAGGTTGAGGTAGTTAATATGATTATGGCCATTGGCTTGCCCATGTTTGCGCTGCAGTTTACCAACAGTCTGCAGCAGCTGATTTTGAACCGGAGCCTGAGTGTTTACGGAGGAGATACAGCCATAGCGGCGATTGGCATAATTTTCAGTGTATCAACGCTGGTGGTAATGCCCATTATTGGCATCAACCAGGGAGCTCAGCCTATTATCGGATACAACTACGGGGCCCGGCAGTTGGGGCGGGTCAGGGAGACTGTCAAAGCAGCTCTGCTTACTGTTACAGCTATTCTGCTTATTGGTTTCCTGGCCACCAGGTTCTTCCCCGGAGAAATAATAGCCATGTTCAACCGTACCGATAGTGAACTTCTAAAGATCGGAACACATGGACTGACCGTTTTTATGCTTTTAGTACCGTTGATAGGCCTCCAGGTAGTAGGCTCGGGCTATTTTCAGGCGGTAGGGAAAGCCCGGCAGGCCTTGATATTAAGCCTGTCCCGACAAGTGCTTTTGTTTATTCCCGCCCTGTTAATCTTACCCTTATTCTGGGGGTTGGACGGTATATGGATGACCGCCCCGTTCGCTGACCTGGGGTCAGCCGTAATCGCCGGCTGGTGGCTCTATAACGAACTAGGCAAACAGGGTGATGATTGCCTTGTTTGCTCAGAAAAGGCATGATACAATAGATGGAATTTGCTAAAGGGATAAAAGTGATTGGAGCGGTGAGTCGGGGATGAAACTGGTGCATATAGCGCAAGGGGGCATGTTTTTATATGCCCGTGGAGAGGAGAGTTAAACATGAAAAGAATAGGTGTGTTTTTGCTGGTTAACATGCTGGTTTTGACTACTATACTAATCGCAACTACGATTCTAGGGGTTAACAGCTATCTTACTGCCAGCGGAATTGATTATTACAGCTTGTTCATTTTTGCAGCTATTATAGGCTTCAGCGGTTCATTCATTTCTCTGGCCCTGTCCAAATGGATAGCCAAACAAATGATGAATGTGAAGGTGCTGGATCCAAACAGCAGCTTGGGTTCGCGGGAACGGCAGCTGCTTAATATGGTGGATAGTCTGGCCAAAAAGGCCGGTCTGCAGAAAACCCCGGAAGTAGGTATATATCCATCGGCAGAGGTCAATGCATTTGCTACCGGTCCCTCCAGAAACAATTCTCTGGTAGCTGTTTCCAGCGGGCTGCTGGATCGCATGAGTATTAACGCAGTAGAAGGGGTGCTGGCTCATGAAGTAGCTCATATTGCCAATGGGGATATGGTGACCATGACTCTGATACAGGGAGTGGTAAACACCTTTGTGGTATTCCTGTCCCGTATAATTGCCTATTTTGTGTCAACATTTGTTCGGGAAGAAGCGCGGGGTATCGTGCATTTTATCAGTGTACTGGTATTCCAGATATTGCTGTCCATTCTGGCCAGTATAGCGGTCATGGCCTATTCCCGGCACCGGGAGTTTGCAGCTGACAGCGGCGGAGCAGAGTTGGTTGGAAAGTCCAAGATGATTAATGCCCTCCGATCACTTAAGGACAGCGTACAACTGTTAGACAACCGGCAGGAAGCCCTGGCAACTTTTAAAATCAGCGGCGAGAAAAAAATGGGCCTGCGGCAGTTACTGGCAACTCACCCGGATCTGGATGAGCGCATTAAACGATTGCAATATTAGTACCTTTCTATAAGGTGATTAGGAATAAAGAAACCGGGGTGCTTTTTTGGCGAAGTATCCCGGTTTTGCCTTTGATAAAACATGTTTAATCATCCCGATACCCGAACTTATGAATGGAAATCATGGTTTACTGTTTTTATGCTCCTGGTGCCACTAATATTTGTCCCGGTAGTAAGTCTGGACCAGAAGAAATATGAAATTCTAAAAAGTGGAGAAACATGAAGGCCTTGATAAACGGGGGTGCTTATAAGCAGTACTACCTTCACTTTTTCACCCATTCGCACAAAATCATCTTCGGCTATAGAGTTTTGAAAATCCCAACAAAAATTTTCAAACTGGAAACATCCGATCGATTTATGTGGGAAACGGGGACAGGTATTTGATCAATTTGACCATGTCTTCCGGAAGTGGGATTTCAAACTGCAGCCGGGTTCCGCTGCGGGGCTGCTCAAGAGTCAACTGCCCGGCGTGCAAGGCCTGGCGCTTGATTAATGGAGATGGGCTTCCATACAGGGTATCCCCACAGATGGGATGGCCGGCATGGCTGAGGTGCACCCTTATTTGATGAGTACGCCCGGTACCTAAAGTCAGTGAGAGCATGGTGTAACCTTTAAATCGCCGCAATACCTGGTAAGTGGTTACGGCTGGTTTACCGGTTGGATCTACCGCCCGGGTGCACAAACGGGGATCGGGGTGGGCAATAGGCAGATTTATACAGCAGAGGTCTTCCGTTACCATGCCTTCTACCAGCGCTTGATAGGTTCGGCGGATAGTTCCTTGCTTCTGCTGACGGAAGACGGCCTGATGAGCATATTGACTCTTGCCGATAAGAATAAGACCGGAAGTATTCTTATCCAGGCGGTTAATAGGCCGGAATATAATGGATTTGCCCTGCTGAATCCAGTAATAGGTCACTGCGTTGGCCAGGGTTCCGCCTGGTATACCTTTAACCGGGTGAACGGCCAGACCGGCGGGTTTATTGATTACCAGCAAATCAAGGTCTTCATAGACAATATCCAGCGGGATGTCTTCAGGTTCAATGGCGTTCTCTTCCTCCAGGTCAATATCTACCGTAACCTGATCACCTCCCTGCAGTCGGTAATTGGTTAAGCTAACCTGACCGTTGACCCTGATTTTGTTCTGTTGCTTCAGCCTGGTCAGCAGGGAATGGGATAGTTTCATATGAGTATTCATTACATCCCGTAGGTAAATATAATGGTCCTGTGGATTAACTATATAACTAAGAATATTGTCATTCAATTCCGGCTACCTCTTGCTCCATTACCAATGTTCTCTCCCGCCAGTCAATTCTCCCTCATTATTTGACCTGGTAATAACATTTCTTGAGAGATTCCAGCTGCCTGCTATCCTTGAGTTTCATCTTATCTGCTTCCTTCTTTTCCAGTCCAGATAGTTCAGATGCATCTTTAGCACTCAAAGCTTGGCGCGATTGAACAAAGGCATCCAGTACTTTTTTCTCAGTATCCAGCTTCATCTACTTGTTTCACGCAGTTTTAACTACTATAGGTGAATGAAATAATCATGTCAACCTGATAAGAAACTGCGAAGAACGTTATATTATCTGATGCCAGGATAACTATAAAATGAAGTCTATATTGTTATTGAACTTTCTAATCTGAAGAGGGGTTAATTTCATAATCTTCTGCCAGAGAATCTTCGTTGATAACCACCTGCTGTTTTCTCAAGTCAGAGTGCAGCAGCTTACGCTCGATATAAAACCGGTCAGAGAAGGGCTCATATTTAATAGTATCTACTGCTGCTGCCAGTCCTTCTTCGGTTAAATACAGAACCATAGCCGAATAAGGTACTGCCTCCTCGGAATAAAGGCCCCGGATGCCAGCAGCTCCCGAGGTACCCGGATTCAAGAGAATAGTTTCGTTATAAATAATTATGGACTGCTGGTGGGTATGTCCATACACTATCAGAGGAAAGTCCTCGGTAAGTTTTTGGGCTGCCTGCGGGTTATGGACCACTACTATATCTGGCTTTGCATCCTCCTCGGAAGCGGTGTTTATCAATGCTTCAGCCTGTTCCTGCATCAGAGATTCCCAGGCCTGGGAGTCTTCCAACTCCACTTCCGCACTGCTGGCCATCGGGTCTGCAGATCCTAGTATTTTGATGCCTGCAATGTTTATCGCCTTGCCATCCAACACTATACCATTATCAAGCTTGTTAACAAAATCAATAACCTCAGGAGTATCATGATTGCCGGGACAGAAAACATAAGGTATTTTAATGCTGCCGATTTGAGCGGCATACTCGGCCTCCAGGGAGGTCCCTAAATCAGTAAGATCACCGGCATCCAGTATAAGATCGACCTGGAAAGCACCGGCAATTTCCTGCGCGAACTCTACTCCCAGCGGATTGTTGTGCAGATCACTTATCAGCAGTACTTTTTTCAAGTCTCCGTCTTCTATGGGAGTGGCTAAAAGAGACAAGCCGTTTGAATTACTCATCAAGAGGTTCATGCTTCCCACTACCTTGCGGGTATCAGCCTGTAATTCTTCCAATCTATCCATAAACTCGTCTGGTTCCGGGATCAGCTGGGGAGCCAAGGCGATAACTCCGCAGTACACCGGCTCTCTAAAGGCCTCGATATCATAAGCCTGTGCAGTAGTAAACACGAGCAGGGCCATTAACGCGGTGCAGGCCAATCCTGACCAGAGTGCGGTTCTTAACCGGCAGCGCCATATTATCAGTACGGTAAAAAAGGCCCCGCAGAATATAATAATCATCTGCCTGATGATGAATGGCTTAACCATATTGATCAGGCCCTCATAAATATTATTCCAGCCCTGAATGGAAGTCACGGCTTCTCCTGCCGCCGTACTATCTGCTCCAGTTCCGATATAAGTAAGCTTTATTTTCACTGCTAGTGGTGAGCTGTGAGTTGAGGCCGACATGCTGCCGAAAGGAGATAAATCGATAGTAGTAATCCCGGTCCGTGCAGGCAGGGCAGACAGCGAGAAGGTCAGGCCTTCGATAGTATAATTAGTTGGTCCCACTACATAAAGGGCCAGGAGGGCACCGAGCACTGCGGTAATAATAATACCCAAGGGCCTCATATTCTTAATAAAATTTACGAAATCGGTCCAGATGGTTTTACCCATAATACTCCCTCTAGTGGGTCAACTTGACAGCGGCGGTGTGAAAACTATATCCATGTGGCGCCGTTCCAAATTGGAGGATTAAGTTGAATTACAGTAATAATAGCAGACCTCGCCCCTATAACCAGCCGGAATGCACTTACAAGTGGGGGCGGCTAAAATCTTCTAAATGATTTTAACACAGTCAGACGGTCCTTGACCCAACCAATCGGCAAAACTCGACAATGCTAATCTTATTCTAACATTTTAAATTATCGAAGAGCTCTGGTTTATTAAGGTAAGCAGGTAATTTGCAGGGAGAGATGAGTGCCTGAATTATGAGGG
>CAZBKS010000100.1:0-7329 GCA_964492475.1 uncultured Syntrophomonas sp.
TAGAGGAAGGAGGATCTTTATCGCATCAGTTATTGCATTCATCTTTCGGTATTACCTGGATACCTCTTTTCGGTGTCTGTTTGAGCTGGAAGTATATAGTATACAGTTTCTCATGCTCTGGATTTCAGTTCATGACACAAGCTCATTTTCTAGCATACTCAGCAAGAGATTGAGCCGATTCTTTTCATCAGCAGCATAGTGATCGTTGTAATAGAAATGCATATACATCCTGCGTTTGTCGTGGATAACTTCGTTGGTACGTAGCTTTTTTTCAGTATAGTCCCAATCCATGGTGAATGTTTTGGCGTAAAGACCTGTTTTAGAATGCCAGTTTGCCCGACAGACAAATCGCTGCGGATTTACCGGTAATTCGAGCCCAAAGTTGCCTCTTCCGGCGAAGGCTTGTCAGATTCGAATCCGTTTCGAATCTTAGTTACTCCCGAGCAGTCATCCTCCTGGAGATTCCGGCGGAGGAGCGGGAAGAATTGTCCTTTCTTCTATTACAAAATTGTTTGCAAATGAGTTTTACAATCTTCAAATCCCCAAATATCTACTCCTTCTTGCCATAGATATCATTTACCGGGAAGGCGGGTTTAAGCTTTCGAAATTAGGATCATCACCAAAAATATTAATTTCAATTTTATATAATCTGTTCGTTATTTCCTTAACATAGTTGTCATTGATACAAACAGCAGCTTCGCGATGGATTGAAAAATTCCTGAATAGCTTAACGATTACAAGAATATTTATAAAAAGATAGACATAAAGGGGGGTGGAACATATCAATTATCAAGGCAGGGATTTTTGAAAATGAAGTATCGGTGAATATTTTGGGGAGGGAAAGATGAAGATATACTTTTTCAACAAGAAAAGGCTGATGGGGTTATCCGCAGGCATTCTGGTCCTGGGTGGTTTGCTGGCGATAGCTATAATATACTTCAATCAAGCCGGAGTAATTGCGACCAGCACCAAAGAGCCAGTTTATCAGGGTAATACCGGCCAGAAAGTAGTAGCCATAACTGTAAATGTTGATTGGGGTGAGGAATATATTCCCAGTATGCTGGAACAATTTGATAAATACGATTGTAAAGTGACATTCTTCGTTACCGGAACCTGGGCGGAAAAGAACCCCGAGCTGCTGAAAAAAATGTGTGCAGCCGGGCACAGCATTCAAAATCATGCTTATAAACACGTTCATTTCAGCAGTCTGTCCGATGCAGAGGCAAAGTCACAGATCAAGAAAGCGGAAGAAATCATCCTGAATATAACCGGCACCAAAACTGCTTTTTTTGCCCCTCCATATGGTGAGCAAAACCAGAGGCTTTTAAACGCAGTTGCGGAAATAAACTACGAGCTGATTATGTGGAGCGTCGATACCATAGACTGGCAGAAGCCCAGTCCTGCAACAATAGTAAAAAGGGTGACCAACAAGGTCCATAATGACGCGATAATATTGATGCATCCAACTGATCCGACTGTCAAAGCACTGCCTGATTTATTATCTTATCTAAAAACCGAGGGATATGGAATGTTAACCATTGACAGGATATTGATTGAATCGGGTGGGAAATCTTAATATGAAAGCCCATTGGTGTAAAATAATTGCTGTAGTGGTGCTGGTTTTGTTTATGTGTGGGTTTCCAGTGCGGGAGGTTCATGCCGGGCCTTATCTGACTTCAAAATATGTATGTCTTATGGATGCCGACACCGGACAATTAGTCTATTCTAATAATGCCGACGAGATTAGAGCGGTCGCCAGCACAACCAAGATGATGACCGCTATACTGGCGGTTGAATATGCCGGCCTGGATGAAACAGTGGCAATAAGCAGGAAGTGTGATCGGACTCCGGAATATACCATAGGTTTGATAGAAGGACAAGAGTCAAGAGTCGGGGAAATGCTTAAAGCTGCTTTGTTGAAGTCTGCCAATGATGCTGCCGTTGCATTAGCAGAGCATGTGGCAGGCAATGAAAGATTTTTTTCTTATCTTATGTCCAAGAAAGCTTTTGCCATCGGGGCAGTAGACACATACTTTGTCAATGCCTCTGGATTGCCATCTGCACAGCATATGAGCACGGCGTATGATTTAGCTGTTATAGGACGATATTTGTTAAACAAAGATTATGTAAATGAATTGGTAGGTACCAGGCAGATTGAATTTCAACATCCCGGTTATCAACAAGCATTAACCATAACTAATACTAATGGACTGCTGAACAGCTATGAAGGCGCCAACGGCATAAAGACGGGTACCACCAATGCTGCAGGCAAATGTCTGGTGGCATCTGCTAAGAGGAACAACCGGCAGTTGATTGCCGTGGCACTGAATTCCCCTGACCGGAATGGAGATTGTATTCGTCTTCTAAATTACGGTTACCAGGAAGTAAAGCGGGAAACAATAATAGATAGCAGCATGCCATTTAAACAGATTAAAATTAACCAGGGCAGTCAGGAGTACCTGGATGTTTATCCGGATCAGGATTTAAGTCTCTGGTGTGGCAGGGAAGAAAAGGGCTTGAATATTGAAAAAATAGTGGAAATGGATTATTCCATTACCGCCCCCATAAGCAAAAATCAACCGCTGGGTGTTTTGCTTGTTTATGTGGACGGTAAATTATTTGACAGCATAAAACTCATCAGTCATGACGATATCGAAAAAAAGAGCAGATGGATTATTAATTTGGAACAAATTTTCGATTATTAGAGGATTACGGCTCATTAAACAGAATAATAAGCTATGCCGATTTTGGGGGGAATAGCATGATTAATTATTGGAAACTCAACAACGGAGCAAGATTAGTGATAGAAGAAATACCCCATATTCGTTCAGCAGCCATAGGGATATATATTGGAGTTGGATCGAGACAAGAACCGGAAGGAATGAAAGGTGCCAGTCATTTTATTGAGCACATGCTATTTAAAGGAACTGAACGGCTTTCCGCCCGGGATATTGCCGAGAATTTTGAAGGCATGGGCGGACAGTTAAATGCCTTCACTTCGAAAGAATATACCTGTTTATATTCCCGAACCCTGGATGAAAATATTCTTGAGGCAGCTGATATTCTATTTGATATGGTTTTTGATTCCAAATTTCACTTGCGTGATTTTGAAACAGAAAAAGGCGTTATTGTTGAAGAAATTAATATGAATGAAGATTCACCTGATGATTTGATTCACGACCGTTTCGCCCGGCGACTCTGGTTTGATCATCCCATGGGTTCATCTATACTGGGAACTCTGGCTACGGTTTCAAGTTTTAGCCGGGACGATGTTTATGGATTCTACAAAAGCACTTACGTGCCATCCAACATGGTCATATCAGTAGCAGGAAATGTAAATGCTTTAGAAATGAGAGAAAAGATTGAAGAACATCTGGCGCATCAGGTTAATTTTGAGGTAGATTTTCCATATACAAATCCCCATGACTATCAGGGTTTTATAGATTTAATGGAGAAGGACACGGAACAGGTTCAGATATGTGTGGGAGTTCAAGGTATATCTTACAATGATGATAGCAGATATACCATGAATGTTATGAACAACATATTCGGAGGGGGTATGAGCTCCCGACTGTTTCAAAAATTAAGAGAAGAACTGGGTCTGGCATACTCCATCTATTCATATCCTTCGAATTACTCGGATACCGGAGCATATTCCATTTATATTGGCACTGGCCAAAACAAAATAGCTCAATGCTTTGAGGCCTTGCAAAGCCAAACCGAATACCTGGTAACCCATGGAATTACCAGGGAAGAGCTGCAAAGAACGCAGAGATTGATTAAGTCCAGTATGTATCTGGGATTGGAAAGCGTCATGAATCGTATGAGCAGGCTGGGTAAATCGGTAATCATGTATGATCAAATAGTAAGCCCGGAAGAAGCTATCAACCGGATAATGCAGGTAAATGAACAGCAGATAAAAGACCTGGCGGTTAAGCTGCTGGGAAGCCAAGCGATCTCAGTGGCAGCCATCGGTCCTGCTGATGTAATGACCGAAGTAGAAAAACAGTATAAGAAATTGTGGGGTTCCTAACCAAAGATATTTTGTTTTCCAGCATTTAGCTTTGTTCCGCCGAAACTCTTCGTACTCACTCCGTAACGACAAGCGATGTGCATTCGCCCTGGTTGCTCACCATTAAGGTTTCTCGTTGCCTGCCGGTACCACTCATAAAGAGACCACGGATGCACCAGCATTTCTTGCGGTACAATTGGGTACCGATACTCCTGCCGGTCGTGAATAATATGCAGAAGGTCTTAGTCTGGCAAAGGGAGGAGCATTTGGCGATTTAAGCTGTTTTTGAAAGGAGTAGTACATGAAAGTATACATAAAAAGACTGCACTCATTTGATCTGCCCTTACCCCGATATATGACCCCCGGTTCTTCGGGAGTTGACATTTATGCTGCCAATGAGCAGGATATAAAGATTGCGGCAGGAGCAATTGTTCTGGTGCCCACCGGTATAGCCATATCCATTCCTGAAGGATATGAAGCGCAAATCAGGCCCCGCAGCGGCCTGGCCATAAATCATGGTCTTACCCTTTTAAACACCCCTGGGACTATAGACGCCGATTATCGAGGAGAAATTAAGGTGATAGTTATAAATCTGGGGGACAAAGAGTATATTTTAAAAAAGGGTGAAAGAATAGCCCAAATGATTTTCAGCAGTGTAGAACGTGCAGAATTACTGGAGGCAGAGACTCTTGATGATACTGTGCGCGGCGCGGGAGGATTTGGGCATACCGGAGTGTAGAGGAGGATGCAGGTGCGGCTGAATGAACTGGTGGGCAAAGAAATGGTTAATATATATGATGGAATGAGAATGGGAACGGTAGGGGACTCGGACATGGTAATAGATGAGGAATCAGGTCAGATAGTTTCCATCATACTACCCAATAGGGGAAATGCTTTTAATTTCTGGACCGATCGGCAAAAACTCGTAATTCCGTGGGCTGCAATAAAAAAAATCGGGCGGGAAGTAATAGTAGTAGACCTTGATAATACCCACATGAGGCTGAAAAACAATTCGATGTAACGAGGCATGGGGACGGTTCTCATGCCTCGAAAATTTACTTTGCATACTTTTAATCAAGTAAGGCAGGCAGGCCGCCAACAAGCAAAATTGGTGGCCTGTGCTATTAATGACAGCAATTAACAGGACCGGCAGAGAAGTAATAAGATACCAGTATGACAGCCCAACAGGGGACGTTCTTTTTGTTGGTATGTTCTTAAACTTGCGAAAGCCAGCTAATGTCTTAAAGAATTATTTAAATAAGGAAGATGTCAAATGATTAAGCATGAACATATGTCTTCTTTAGTAGAAGATTTCGTAAGCAGTTGCCCTGAATGTAATCAGGCTACATTCTATCCCAATATTATTGAAGAATCAGTCAAACAGGTCAGTGAAAAGTTTCCGGAGTTTGATATAAACAATGAAACACCGCTGCTTTATTGTTGGGATGGTTCCAGGTTCATTTCTACCCCCAGGTGGATGATGCTGACAGATCTTAGGCTATATTATTATTTGGATTACTTTCCTGAGAAATTCGATGCCTTGAACTGTATTAAACTAAGTAATATAAATAGTTTTAGGATGATGTACAATAAATGGAAACAGGATTACTATGTGGAAATAAACAACAAAAAAGTTGGATCTTTGGATATTAAGAATAAAAACGAAAAAGCAAGCCTATCAAACTTCATCAATCTTGTGGTGAATCATACTGGGATTCAACAGACAGGGGTTGAAAAATCGGAGCAGTATTTCGATGAGACTTTAGAAAACGCTGAGTTATTCTCAACAGCCAGAGACTACTTCGATGAAGTAAACCGAGGTGGAAGGCTGTGGGAGTTTAAGGATTTCTACTATGGGTCATTTATTCCAGAAAGAAAACAGGCAGACTGGCAGGATTATGCTAATTTTGACGTTAACAAAGAAAAACCAATCCTGTTTATTGATAATTCTTCAATTCGAGTAGAAACATTTAACGTGTCTGGAGTAGTTGTTACTAATAAAAATCTTTATTATAAATTACATAAAGCATTTGGGGATAAGAAGTTTTCGATTGGCATGATACCGTTCTCAGAGATAGACAATTTCCAAATAAAAATCAAGTTTTCTGGCTGGATGGTAATAAATGATGGCCGGTGGAAATTATTGCTTACTAGATTTGTCTGGGTTGATAAGAGAGAAGCACAAGTGATTCAAAATCTAATGCAAAAATTAATAAAGAAACTAAATGAAACAAACTGATCTCATGAATAGAGGCCACGCAGCATAATGCGTGGCCGCATCCATATTTTGCAGGAATTAACAGACCCGGCGGGGAAGTGATTACATATGAATATGACAGCCGGGCAATAGAACCCAGGCCAATGTCTGCGAGATCGATAACTACTACTTCGTTCCCAGCGAATATGAATACAATACCTGGGATGAACTGAGCGAAATTATAATCAACGGCGACAATTATAGCTTCGAGTACGACCCTGAAGGCTTGAGGCCTGTTAAAGGAAACTCCAGAGGAAGGCATTCGTTACGACTGTGATGACAAAGGTTTGGTAAAGCGGAAACGGAAACATGATAAATGTTAAATGCGTTGAGCATCTTTTTTACCAATGGTTTTGTATACTTCTGCTATTACTTGTACAGACATTATTTATCAATGGACATATTGCATAATGGTACGGATTCGGCATTGACAAACAAAAACCATATGTAATAGATCGAAGCGATTATTAATCACTAATATACGGGAGTTGTTCTTGCATGTAATGGGGATATTTTATTATGTGAGTTAGAAGGTGGCATATTGTTTACAATAATTGCAGTTTTCCTCTGGTTATTTATATTGCCTTTTGTAATGTGCTCATCTGTTGCTTTTCATGCAATAAATGAGAAAAAGAGATATCAATCATATGGAATATCCACTTCTTGGCCAGAAAAAATTCTTATCGGTATTTGCGGAGGTATTTTAATCGCTTTACTTTATATATATGGATGTTTTCCGTCCCTAATGCTTCCTTATTCAAAAATATTTGGAGTTAATATTATAATATTATCCATTTTCTATATTGTTAAAATTATTATTTACTTAATTATAGGAAAGCCAATGAGTGCATTAATTGGCTTTTTCTTAATATCAAGGACTCAAAAGCTTTTCATGTTATCTCTTTTTTGCTTATTAATACTAGTAGCTCTAGAAAATCTACACTTTATTTCTACCTATTTACGATAAACGAGACACGGGGACGGTTCTTCTGTCTAGAAGAGTTAACTTTGCATGCTTTTAATCAAAATGGATAGACAGAAGAACCGTCCCCGTGGCTTA
>CAZBKS010000101.1:0-7318 GCA_964492475.1 uncultured Syntrophomonas sp.
ATTACATCGGGCTGAACAATATTGATGTTCTGGGGATTGCGCCTGAGGGTAATGACATAAGGAGCTACCATGGGAGTGCACTTTTTCCCCTGTAACCAGGTATGTAAAAGCACCAGAAGATCCGCTAAAGCCCTTTGGTGCACAGTCTTCGGCGATGCCAGGAGATATATTTCCCCGTCGATGTATTCGTATCTCTCCTCGGAGTTCTGGCTCAGTTCCAAAAACTCCTGGTACGAGGCCTTCACACCACCGTAACGATACTCTTCAGCTTTCTCGCTTACGGTTCCAGCAGCTGCATTGTCCAGGGCCGATAGTCTGGCTATTTCGGTACCATTCCGGGTGATTATGATATCCTCCCGAGCCGCCAGCATCAGGTACTTCCCGAAATTGTTCTGGACTTCCGTCGAATTGACTTTCACGTTAACACCTCCATCAATAGCTAACTTAGCTAAAATAGTTAATGCAAGTATAGGATACAAGGGGGGCTTACGTCAAGTGACCGAAAAGCAAACCCATGAATACCACCATCTTAACGGAATTCTGGCTACAAAGGGAGCACTTGACAAGTGTAACAGCAGAACCGTCCCCCTGTTACATGGTTGTTTTATACCATGGTGATTGGCTATAAGTATTTAGAATGGAGGTTTAATGATGATATTGACACCTGATCATATAATAAAGAAATATTTTCCTGCGCCTGCAGAAACAACCCGGGCTCTGTATGAGTGTTTAGACTTTGACCAGTCCCAGTATCCCTACTTGAATTGGCTGAAAGACGCAGAAGAACATTGCCTCAAAAAATATGTAGATGCTGCAGAATACCAGCTTCTGCCTGATGTTGAGAGAAATTACTGGATCAGTGAAAAAGCGTTTAGGACTATTCTCGAAACCAGCCCGTCAAGAATAGGTGATGAGATTAGAACTTGCGTCGCATATATTTCCAGAAAAGTTGCAACAGATCCCGCCTTTGCTAGACAATTGCAGGACCAAATCGATCAGGAATTGGGTATTGAAAAAGTAATACCCAAGGTTTCCAAAACCCTGAAATCTCAATATAACCAGACCGGGCAAGATGCGTTTCAATTCTCGGTTAAAGCTGATAACCGGCTATATATGGATATTATTTCCGGTTACAATTTTCAGCCAGGGCAGAAAATCAAGGATGCGGGTTTCTTGTTTAAACTGGCAGAAGAGGACGGTGTTCCCTTCCATATAATTGATATCCTGTTAACTCTCACTAATGAACAGACTCTCTCATATCGGACTATATGGAGCTGCATTGAGGAACGACAACGATATGGCGCCATCTTTAATAATAAAATCATCAGGGTTAACCTATTTGAAGATAATAAGAAGCTGGTTGATAGTTATGATTATATTGTGAGTCCATCTGCTATGAAAACATTGGAGTTGGATCTTGAGAAAGTATTAAACATGCTGGTGGAAATAAGCCTGGATGAAGTTGATCTTAAGCAGTTGGGAGAAAAAATATTATATCGTTATAATCTGAATGATCAGGCTTATGCCCAGGCGATCAAGGCAGTAATTCCTTCTTTAATGCAGCAACGAAGCAAGGCTAATGCTGAAATACTTGATGCAGCATTTCATGATGCGGTTGATAAATACTGGGAACACTACGTTTTACAGCCTGATGCTACCAGGTGTTTTACCGATGACCTGAATCAAATGATTAAAGACCGGATACCCCGGGTTACCCTGGCATTGACGGTTGCAGATATGCTTGATTACAGTGATTTGTTCAATAATTACTTCAAACACAGATACACCGATAACCAAAAGGATGCACTTTTGATCGAAGGTAATATCCGCCTGATATACACCCTGGCAGAAGCAAGCGGATTTGACCCGGCCGCTAATCACCACAAGCGCATAACAGACATGTGCACCTTTATCAGTGATCATCTCAATATGATGGAAAAGATGTTGATGGAAATGGGACAATGGCCATTAAGGTAGTCCGTTAAATTACGGTTACCTATAGTCACGGGTATCTTATTTGTCATCGTTTGCTTAGTCTTGCCGTTTTACAGTATTCATACAGATTTTCCAGCCTATGTTTTCGGTAAAGTATTGAATTCCAACAGGTGACGGCGATAGCGACAGGGGACAAAATGGGATTGAAGCCGAGGATTGTATCGAAATTCAATACTTATGCGATGAAAATAGAGCTGCCATAATTGCTGCCAGTGCTGCTCTTCGCTGCTAATATGATCGTCCATATGGCAGGAAAAGTCAGTCAGATACCATTTGTGCTGCAGTTCTGAGTTTTGGTTGTTGGAATCCTGCCCATCGTAGATGATGCCCAGTTTTCTACTCTGGTCATGAATAATCCATCTTTCACCAGCCAGGCGGTCAGCAAAATGATCGGCAATCAGAGTAAGAATATGGTGATCAGGTGACATAACGGCATACAAGAATCTGCCGGTATCTTTAAAACGAAGCAGGCCCAATAAACGATGGACCTCAAGGGTGACCTTCCTATTCAGTTTATGTACCGGATAGACAACGGGATGAGTAAGGTAAAGATCCACTTTTGATCCCATTTTAAAGCCCAGACGAAGATAATTAAGAATAAGATTTTCTTTATCAGACGACGAGGACAGATAAACATGGTAGATTATAGCCAATGCCTCAGCTGATATTTTTTCTTCAATAGCTCTATAAACACGTCTGGCAAGAACAGGGTCGGTCATTATCACCGAGCTGTTCACCATCAGGGCAGGTTGATAATATTCCTGCTGATAGATGCCGGCAGCAGCCTCCCGGTAATAATGGTGATATACACAGGTGAGGAGACCATCAAAACTGCCATCATATAAGTATTCCATAATTATGCCTCCGGATGCCGTTAAAACAAACTCATTTGCTGCAACGGAGTTTCTGGAAGCATGACGCGGCGTATAGCCGCCGGATCAAAGGGCTTGTCACCTGAATAAATACCCCTGCAGGTAATGAAGTATTGTGCCCGTTTGAAAACAGCTCCCAGTTTTTTTAATTGATCGGCGGAAACTGCCGCTACCCGCCGTTGACGAATGATGCGCCCCGCTGATTTAGGTCCAATCCCCGGTACTCGCAGCAGTTCTTCATAAGATGCGCGATTGATCTCCAGGGGGAAGAACTCCGGATGTCTCAGTGCCCAGGCCGTCTTGGGGTCTATTGCTGTTTCCAGATTGGCATGGTTTTCGTCCACTATCTCTTCGGCCTTGAAATGGTAGTATCGAAGCAGCCAATCCGACTGGTACAGACGATGTTCGCGTAATAAGGGTGGGGCAGTGGTAATGGCCGGCAAATTGGAATCCTGATTGACCGGCACATAAGCTGAGAAGTAAACCCGCTTTAATCCGAAGTTCTGGTACAGGGCCTGGGTGGTATGCAGAATGGCCAGATCACTATCCGGACTGGCTCCTATAATCATCTGGGTGGACTGCCCGGCGGGAACGAAGCGGGGAGTATGCTGGAAACGCCTGCGATCAGCCTGGTGCTCCCTAATCTTGTCCCGGAGCTGCTGCATGGAAGCATGCATAATCGGAAGAGACTTTTGCGGTGCCAGAATCTGCAGACTGCGTTCGCTGGGCTGCTCGATATTAACACTCATCCGGTCGCTAAGCAGCCCGGCTTGATATATCAAAGATGGATCGGCACCAGGAATGACCTTTACATGAATATAGCCCTGGAACTCATATTCTTCCCGCAGCAATCTCAGGACCTGGATGACCTTTTCCATAGTATAATCAGGAGATTTTTCCACCGCCGCACTCAAAAACAAGCCTTCAATATAATTGCGCCGGTAAAACTGCATAGTTAGATCGGCCAGTTCCCGTGGATTAAAACTGGCTCTGGGAATATCATTGGAACGACGATTCACACAATAACGGCAGTCGTAAATACAGTCGTTGCTCAGTAAAAGTTTCAGCAGAGAGATACAGCGCCCATCAGCCGACCAGGTATGACAGATGCCATATGATCTGGTATTTCCGGTGCCGCCCTGGTTGTTTCTGGAAACCCCGCTGGAGGAGCATGACACGTCATATTTGGCGGCACCGGTCAAAATATCGAGCTTGGTCATGATATCCATTCATAGTCACCTCTAAACATTAAATAAAGCCTTGCCAATAAATCCAGTATACTATAAAAACAACAGCAAGCAAACATTTGTTCGTTATTATATATAATAAAATTATGTATCAAATTTTGCTTCTGTCGTCAGATTACAAAAATATTACATACACCTAACCAAAAACATATATAGAACTCGCCTGTTTTTTACCTCACCAAAATATCATGATTATAGCGAACAAATACTCCTGTACTGCTAAATGAACTGGACTCATAGTTTCTGGAGCAACTTTGCGGCCAGGGTTTTCATGCCGTATACCCGATGCTGATGCCGGCAAGGCCAGGTCAATTTAAGCCTTGAATGGGCAGGACGCACAAGGCAAGGAGTTTCAAATAGTGAGCAGATTTAAAACAATCTTCAATGATATAGAGCAGCATTGATTTCCCAAAAAATCTTGAGATTTAATCGAGGAGGTGTCAGCGATGAATTATCATGAGATATTGGCGGAGAGTGACTTTTCGGTCTGGGAGGAAATTTCCATGCGTCTGGCTTTGCGTTATGAAATAAAAGTCGTTCAAGAGCCCGAAACCTGCCTGGTTATGTTACCAGTCCAGGACAGCGTGGAGCAAAGCCCATTTTATCTGGGTGAGGTCTTGATCACCGAAGCAGTAGCAGAAATATCCGGTGATCAGGGATATGGTTTTGCCCTGGAAGATAACCCGGAGCGCGCTCTTGCTTTTGCCATCATTAACGCCGCCCTGGCCCATAGGGTTCCGGAAACCAGGGATATCGAGCTGCTTTTGCAGCAGCAGGAAGAAATTATAAGCAATAAACGCCGTCAAGAGAACCGGTTGATAGCCTCAACCAAAGTAAATTTTGCGATATTAGAGGGATGATATATGAATACGTACCTGGAAATGAAAACTAATCATGTTTTCCTTACTCAGTCTTCCTTCCGGCAATTAACGGACTGCCTGGCCCGACCGGGTAAAATTAATTTTCTAAGCGATCCCGGCTTTACACCACCGCCAGGACTGTATCCCTGCTCGGCAGTATTCTTAATAACTCTGTTGGACGGAGAAACATCTTTATCTGTTTTTCCTGGTGAGGACTACTGGATTGAGTATATTCAGCTTAATACTGGAGCCCAATTCACTCATGCAAGAAAAGCTGAGTATATTTTGCTAAACGGCCGGGAAGACGTTCCGGATATAGCCGATGCCAACCGGGGTGACCTTTTATCTCCGGAAAAAGGAGCCACCTTGTTATTCCAGGTAGATAAAATTGAAGAGTTGCCCAGCACCTCCAGCAGCAGAATTACACTGCAGGGACCTGGAGTAAATGGTGTTCGGAATCTATATATAAGCGGTATGGCGACTTCTTTTTGGACCCGGCTCCAGCATTTAAATCTTGAATATCCGCTGGGGGTAGATTTTTTCCTGCTAGCTGCTGATGGCCGGGCAATCGGTATTCCGCGCTCCAGCAGCCTGTCCTGGGAGGTGATCGGATAATGGGATATGTTGCCGTAACCGGAGGCCAGGAAGCCATTGAGAAAGCAGAACTGCTGCTGCAATACTATCGCTTAAAAGGAGGCTCCCGCCCCCTGGAAGTGGAACAGATCAGGGACCAGATGCGCCTGGCGGTTGACCGGGTTATGGGAGAAGGATCGTTATATGCCCCAACTCTTGCCGCCCTGGCTCTAAAACAAGCGGAAGGTGATTCTTTTGAAGCATCCCTGATTATCAGAGCCTATCGGGCCACCCAATCGCGACGTTACTATGCACTGACCGTCCATACCTCAGAAATGCAGGTAATAAGAAGGATATCGGCCACTTTTCAGGAGGTACCGGGAGGCCAAATCCTTGGACCTACCAGAGATTATACCCAGCGCCTGCTGGATTTTACATTATTGCAGGAGAAGAATGACGAGCTTAATAATTTGCTGAATATAATCGACAACACCCTTGACAGAGCGGATATGCCCGACCAATTCCCTAAAATTATTGATTTGCTTAGAAAAGAGAATTTATTATCTCTTCCCCAAAACAGCCATCAAACCTTAAAGGATATAACTCGCGAAAGTCTGGCCTTTCCCTGCGCCCGGTCGGCTAAACTGCAGTCTCTGGCCAGAGCCGAAACCGGTTCTATGATGTCCCTGGCTTACAGTGTCAGTCGGGGATGGGGAGAAATTCACCCCTATATCGGAGAGCTGCGGATAGGCTATGTTCCTTTATATATAAAACATAATGCCTCTTCTGATCCCGTATATCTGGGCAGAGTGCTGCTTACCGAAGCTGAAATGATTACCAGTTATAGCCTGGGCGACAATAAATCGGAGCCCCGATTCGCCCTGGGCTACGGTCTTTGTTTCGGCCACAACGAAATAAAAGCAATCTCCATGGGCATATTGGATGTTTCCACTCGCAGTCAGGCCCAAAATAAAGCCCCGGCTGAGGACGAGGAATTTGTTCTCTATCATACCGATGGAGTAGAGGCCTCTGGTTTTGTATCCCACTGGAAGCTTCCTCACTACGTCACCTTCCAGTCCACCCTGGATCGTTTAAGAAAAAGCCAGGAAAACAGAAGGGAGTCTGCTGATGAATAATCCAGAGTTAAACGGTAAATATAAAGGCTATACCTTTGCCTATTTAAATGAGAATACTAAACGCGAGATTCGCCGCAAGATTTTAAAAGCCATTGCCATCCCAGGCTACCAGGTGCCCTTTTCGTCTCCCGAACTACCCATTGCCAGGGGTTGGGGAACGGGAGGGCTGCAGATAACCATGTCCATTATCGGGCCTCATGATGTGCTCAAGGTAATCGACCAGGGCTGTGACGGCGGAGTAAATGCCGTTAATCTCAGAAATTTTCTGGTGAAAACCACCGGGGTGCAGACTACTTTTTCCACCTCGGAAGCCAGCATTGTACAAACCCGGCACCGCATTCCGGAAGAAACTATGGGTGAGAATCAAATCCTGGTGCTGCAGGTTCCCATACCTGACCCCCTGCGCTTCGTGGAGCCCAGTATGATAAAGACCAAAGAGATGCACTCCGAGATGGATTACAGCCGTATGCTGGTTATGCTTTACGAGGACATCGTTAAATGGGGGGAAATAACCCTTAGTTCTCGCTATCCATCCCTGGTCAACGGCCGCTACCTGATTGACCCTTCTCCCATACCTCGCTGGGATGTACCCAAATTGAATATGGCCGAGACCCTTTTCTTGTTTGGCGCCGGAA